>NZ_JBHVAK010000007.1:0-153347 GCF_042667085.1 Nocardia sp. NPDC057353 | reverse complement strand
GATTCGCTGGATCTCGACGTCGAGCGCAATGTGGTGACGGTGCGCGCCGAGCGCCCGCAGCTGGACCAGGGGCGCTCGATGATCGCCTCGGAGCGACCGCGCGGGGTCTTCTCCCGGCAGCTGTTCCTCGGCGAGAGCCTGGACACCGAGCGCATCCGCGCCGACTACCGCGACGGTGTGCTGCGGCTGACGATCCCGGTGGCGGAGAAGGCCAAGCCCCGCAAGATCGAGATCGTGCGCAGCGAACAGCAGCACGAGACCAGGGAACTCGCCGCGGCATCTTCCTGACCAGGGCCGCGCCCGCGCCGCCGCGACCGGGCGCGGCCGGACTCGACGAGCGGCTACTGCTGCTCGATCCCGATCTCGACGAGCTCTTCGCCGAGGTCGAGCAGATCCTGCGCGCCGCCTGGCTCCGCCGGGACCCGCCCCCGCGACCGAGTCCCGGCCCTGCCCGGCACCGGCGCGAGACCGACGCGGCGGATCGCCGGCGCCGGCGGGCCCGACACGAGGACGTGGCCGGGCGGGTGTACGCCGCGGCCGCGCGGGCCCCGCCCGCACCGCGCGCACGCACGATTGCCAGGTGGGCGGCGTTTCGAGTCGAAAGGCAGGTGATGCCCCGTCCGTGAATGTTCGCAGACAAGGTATTCCACGACTCTTCCCGCGCGGAGCGGGCCCGGCGGTCACGGGCCCGCCCCGCCCACGTTTCCGCCGCCTCGCCCATGACGAGGCGGATCTCTCCGCAGGAGGACGTCATGCTCGTTGCTCCGACCGGCAGCGATTTCGACCGCGCCGACCAGCACATCTGCGTCGACCCCGCCGACCGCGACACCGGCCTGGACCCCACCGCCGTGTTCCCGCCGACCGAGCGTATCCGTTCCGCCGTCGACACGGCCCCGATCGCCGACCGCCTCGACCAGGCCTGGATCCTTCCCGCCGATGACGACCTGTACTCCCGCTGAACGTCCCGCCCGCCACGACCCGCACCGTTTTGGCCGGTGGCAGCACGGCCGGGTGGCCTGGTTCAACACCGAGCACGGCTTCGGGTTCCTCGACCCCGACGACGGCGGCGAGTCGGTGTTCGTGCGCCACACCGCCATCGCCGCCCCCGGCTACCGCACCCTGCACCCCGGCCAGCCCGTGGTCTTCACCACCGCCGCCACCGACCGCGGCCCCGAGGCCACCCAGGTCCTCACCTACCCCGGCACCACCCCCGCGCCCGTACCGCCCCCGCGCCACGCCCGACCCGCCACCCCCGCTCACACGGCCCCCGGCGGGATCCGGCACCGCCTGCGGCGCGCCTTCGGACGCACCGACGCCCGCCGGTCCGCCCGCGAAACCACAATGGCCCGATCAGCTCGGGACTGACCAGGCCGTGGGACACCCGAGGGCTTGGATCCTGAGTGCCTGGACCACCTACCCCAGACGTTCGGCCGGCTCGCCGGGTGCGGCCGGGAAGGGAGCCGACGACGGACATCGCTACCGTTCGCGGCGGGCCCGCTGGTGTTCGGCGCCGCAGATCGGCGCGCTCACAGCAGGCGCGCGTAGATGCCGCGCGGGTGGGCGCCGAACTCGACCTCACGCGGGAACGGTGAGGTCCCCGTGGCCTGGATGCGAGCGATGACCCCGAACGCCCAGTCGTGCAACGGTTTCGGCAGTGCATAGACCGTGCCGTCCTCGGCTCGGATGAAGGGCGAGCCCTCCAACGCCGGTGCGCTCAGGCCGATACCGGCGACCCCGAGCGCCAGCGGGCCCTGCCCGTCGATCGCCAACACCTGCGAACCTTCACTCACGCGGGAAAACGTATCCGACCCAGCGTTTCGCGGCCCGCAGGCGAAGCCGTGGCACCGGCCGCATTCTTGCCGACGAAGAATGAAACTCTCCTCTCCGGCGCGGATCGCGCAGTGACCGGTCCGCCGCGACCGCCATCGTTCGCCCGGCCGCCCGCGCTGTTCCGGGATGCCCCGGGGGCGATCCGAGCCCGCGCAGCCGTGCTGCCCCCACTCCGGGCGAGGAGCATCGTCGGCTCGACACCGCCCCTCGAGATTCGGGGCAGGGCCGCCGAGGTGAACGGAGGCGGGTGCCACGACGCTGCGGACGGCGGCCGGGTGTCCGTGGTCCATCGTCATCGCGCGTTGCCCGGCTCGCAGAACGCCAGATCCTCGTACGTGCTTACAACGTCCTCGGTGGCTCCCGATCGGGCTCGGGCAACGACAAGGGTGCCGCGGCCGGCGACAAGGACAGGGGCAGCGGTGAGGGAGCTGAGCGCAGCGCCGATGGCCGGGGCACGGATGGCGGCGCTCGCCGGCGCCGTGGTGCCGCGGCGGGTGGGGTGGACCGATGCCGAGATCGGCTACCCCGACCCGACGAGCTGGTGGACGCGCCAGGCCCTGCCGCCGCTGCGCCGCCGCCGCTGCTGCTGCTGCTCAGCGATTGCCCGCGGCCTACGTGACGGTGACGCGGCGGCTCGCGGACCGGTTCGGGGTGCCGCTGGTGGCCAGGACGAGGGTGGCGTTCCGCACCGGCTCCGGAACCGTGGTGAAGGTGCCCCATACCTGGGACGGGATCGCGGCGAACGAGGCCGAGATCGCCGCGAGCCGGGACCAGAGAATCCGGTGCCGATGACGCCGACCCGGGCACTGCCCGCGGGTACCTGCCCGACGGCTGTCTCGTCGTCTACGACCTGTAGCTACCACGCTGGAGCGCGGCGTGGCCGGAGGTCCGGGCCGGCGGGTTCCGTTGACCCTCGACACCGGGACGGGGGCGCGCGATGTCCGGCCGGCCCGCATCCGTCGTGGTAGTCTCATAGAGCCGCCGGGTAGTCTCGGTTCGTGGCTATCAGGCTCTACTACGCGCTGGCCCAGATGATGGCGGCGGCCGGGGTCGATCTGACTCCCGAGCAGGTGCTGCAGTTGATGCGGCGGTGGCTGGCCGGAGAGGTACGCGCATGGGGCGAGCCCGCATACGACGCTGCTACCGGCTGGCAGCTGTTCCAGCTGTGGATGCGCACCGGTGCAGGCCAGGCCGTGCAGGTCACCGGCCGGGTCACCGCGCCCGAGTTCACGATCGTCGATGTCAGGCCGCTGACGGCCACCGAGACCGCCGAATTCACGCAGTGGGAGATGACCGATGATTGACGACACCACCCCCACCGATGACGTGCCCCCCGAGCAGATGGCCCGGATCGTGGCCCGCGCCCGGCGCGGCCGCGACGTGGCGCCCGACATCGATACCGAGGCCCGGCTCAAACCACGGTCGGTGAAGATGTCCGACGAGCTCGACCTGCGGGTCGGGTTGCGCGCGAGCGAGCTCGGGATGAGCAAGAGCGCCTACTTCCGCTGGCTGGCCGAGCGAGACCTCGAGACCGCCTACGGCGAGGAGCCGGAGATGGTGCCGCTGGCCGATGCGCTCGAGATCGCCACCCGCGCGGTGACCGAGGCGCTGGGCCGGCTCTCACACCGACCCGGCCACGCCGCCTGACTCGCGTCCCGTCACGGCTGAAGTCCGCCTGAGCCGAGCGGCGCGGGACGGCGTGGGCGCGCCGGGCACGCGCCGATAGGCTCGGGGGCGCCCCACCCCCGGCCCCGAGGATGCCCCGTGAGCTTGCCGCCCGTTCTGGTCGATCGCCTTCGCCTGCCCGTGATCGCCTCGCCGATGTTCATCGTCTCCGGCCCCGATCTGGTGATCGCCCAGTGCACCGCGGGCGTCGTCGGCGCGTTCCCGAGCCTGAACGCGCGCCCGATCGCCGAGCTGCGGGCGTGGCTGACCAGGATCACCGAGGAGCTGGCCGCGCACGACGCCGCGCACCCGGAGGCGCCGAGCGCGCCGTTCGCGGTGAACCTGATCGTGCACCGCACCAATGCCAGGCTGGAGGAGGATCTGGCGCTGGTCGAGGAGTTCCGGGTGCCGATCGTGATCACCTCGCTGGGCGCGCGGCCGGAGGTGAACGAGCGGATCCACGCGTACGGCGGGATCGTGCTGCACGACATCATCCACGACACCTTCGCGCGCAAGGCGGTGGACAAGGGCGCCGACGGGCTGATCGCGGTGGCGGCGGGCGCGGGCGGGCACGCGGGGACGCAGTCGCCGTTCGCGCTGGTGCAGGAGATCCGGGCCTGGTTCGACGGGCCGCTGGCGCTCTCCGGATCGATCGCGCACGGGCGCTCGGTGCTGGCCGCGCAGGCGGCCGGGGCCGATCTGGCCTACATCGGTTCGCTGTTCATCGCCACCGAGGAGGCGAACGCGGTGCCGGGGTACAAGCAGATGGTGGTCGATTCCAGTGCCGCCGACATCGTCTACACCGATCGCTTCACCGGGGTGCACGGGAACTACCTGGGGCCGAGCATCGTCGCGGCGGGCCTCGACCCGGCCCGACTGGCGGGGACCGAGGCCGGGGCGATCGATTTCGGGACCGACGGGACGCTCGGGGCCAAGGCGTGGCGGGATATCTGGGGTGCGGGGCACGGGGTGGGCGCGGTCAGTGCGATCCGCCCCGCGGCCGCGGTCGTCGCTCAGCTCGCCGCCGAGTACGAGGCCGCCCGCGACCGCCTCTTCGTGCGCTGACGAAGAACGCGCGCGGCGCGGCTCAGGTGGTGGCGATCGGCAGCTCGATGAGGCCGTGCAGGGCGAGCCCTTCGCGGTGCACGGCGGGGCCGGTGATCGCGAGGTCCGGGAAGGCGCGGAGCAGCGCGGGGAAGGCGAGCTGCGCTTCCAGCCGGGCAAGGGGTGCGCCGAGGCAGTAGTGCAGCCCGCCGCCGAAGGAGAGCGGGGCCTCGTCGGCGCGGTCCAGCTTCAGTACGTCGGGGTCCGGGAAGACCGCGGGGTCCCGGTTGGCGGCGCCGATCAGGGTGACCACCCGCTGCCCGGCGGGCAGCACCCGGCCCGCCACCTCCAGCTCCTCCGGCGCGGTGCGCGAGGAGAGCAGTTGAACGGGAGAGTCGTAGCGCAGCAGTTCCTCGGTGGCGGGGGCCGCGAGCTCGGGGCGCTCGCGCAGCGCCGCCGCCTCGGCGGGGTGGTCGAGCAGCGCGACGAGGCCGTTGGCGAGCAGCCCGGTGGTGGTCTCGAAACCGGCGGCGAGCAGCAGCGCGGCGGTGCCGACGATCTCGTCGTCGTCCAGGCCGTCGACCTGGGCCAGCGCGGACATGAGGTCGTCGGCGGGGGCGCGGCGGCGCCGAGCGAGCAGGTCGCGGAAGTAGGCGTCGATCTCGACGGCGGCGGGGTCGGCGCGGTCAACGATCTCGGGGGTGAGGCCGTCCAGCACGCCGGTCCAGTGCCGGACCAGCAGCTGGAACCGGGCCCGGTCCGGCTCCGGGATGCCGAGCAGCTCGCCGATCACGGTGACCGGCAGCGGGAAGGCGAAGGCCTCGATGAAGTCGGCGGTGCCCGCGGCGCGCAGCTCGGCGATCAGGTCGTCGACGATGCGCTCGACGGCGGAGCGCAGCCCGGCGACCCGGCGCACGGTGAACGCGCCCGCGGCGGAGCGGCGCAGCCTGGTGTGCACCGGTGGGTTGCGCACCAGCATGCTGGTGAACATGAGCCGCAGCGCCGGGCGCTCCCGCCAGTTCTCGAAACCCGCCGCCGTCAGCGCGATCTCCGGGCGCTTCACGAAGCGGTGGTCGCGGATGAGCGCGGCGGCGAGCCGATAGTCGCTGACCAGCAGGGTGCCGGTGGGGTCGAGGACGGCGGGGCCGAGCGCGCGCAGCCGCCGATACACCGGGTACGGGTCGGCGCGGCCCTCGGGGCTCGCCAGCTCGGTCAGGATCCCGAGCAGGTCGGTGCCGGTCGATTCGATGTCGGCGGTCATCGTCACCCCCACTTCGGCGCCGAGACGGTCAGTTCTTCCGAGCCTACGCCGCCGCCGGTTCGGCGCGCTGAACCGTGGCGCGACCGGTCACCCGACGAAATCAGCTGCGCGCGAACAGCACTCGGTATGACGCCGGTTCCGGGGCCTGCGGCGCGATCACGGGAGCCGAATGCCCGATCGACGCCGCCGATCACGGGGCGGTCGGTGCCGCGTGAGAGAGTGGCCGCGACGAAAGGGGAGCCACGTGGCATCGACGGCGACGCAGATCGAGCGCGGAATCGAGGCGGCGCTGGCCGCCGTCGCCGCGCAGGACGCGGCGGCGTTCACCGCCGCGACCACCGACCTCGCCGCGCTGCCCGCCGAGCAGACCGGGCTGGTTCTCGGCGGCGCGCTGCGCGAACTGCTCGAGGCCGCGCACCCGGACGGCCTGGACGCCGACGACGTCCAGGCCGCGCTCGCGCGCACGCTCCGCGCCGCCCTCGCCTGGCTGCCCGACCTCGACCCGGCCGGTTTCGTCGCCGCGCTCACCGGCGCGCTCGGCGTCACCGAGCCGGACGAGACCCCGCCGCCGCCCGCCGTCACCCAGCCCGCCGCGCTGCTGCTCATCGTCGATCTCGCCACCGCCGCGCAGGTCCCGCCCGCGGCCGCGATCCGCAGCGTCTTCGCCGAGATCGAGCGCGCCGAGACGGTGGAGATGCCGTAGCGCGGACGGAGCGCTTCGGCCCGCGGCCGTGCGCTGGGTCCGCCGCGCTCACGGCGGGTCGAGCACGTCGCTGTCCGCGCCGACCCAGGCGCCGTGCAGCCCGGCGGGCACCCGGATCGGCATCCGGATCGAGGCGACCGGCCCCGCCGCCGGGTCCTCGGCGGTCAGGATGTGGAACCAGGAGGTCTCGTCGGTGGGGTCGGTGGCGAGCGTTCCCCAGTAGTCGTGCTCGGCGCCGGGCAGGAAGATCGGCTCGCCGACGGCGAGGTCGCCCGCCTGCCACACCCGCTCGGTGTCCCGCTCGGCGTCCAGGAAGACCAGCGCGTTGCGGCCGGGGCCGTTCGAGGCGGTGGCGACGGTGCCGTGCGGGTGGGTGAGCAGCCGGTCGTCGATCCGCGGGAACTCCACGAACCGGTCGCTGAGCACCGTGCGCCGCACCGCGCCGGAGGTCGGGTCGATCACCGCCCGCTCGACCCCGCCGCGCTGCTCCTCGGCGACCTCGGCGAGCCCGGTCGGGTAGCTCCACCGCACGTAGTCGACGACCACCCGGCCCTGCTCGTCGTCGTGCGCGTTGGCGAAGTGCCACACCCAGAAGGGGTCGGTGTGCGCCCAGCGCACCGGGGAGCCGTCGCGCGGGATGAGCGCGATCCTCGTGCCGTTGCCCGGCCGCCAGTCCAGCAGCGAGCCCCCGTTCAGCATGCCGGGGATGTCGAAGACCAGCGGGCCGAGGAAGAGCACGAGGTAGCGCTCGGTGAGTGCCATGTCGTGCACCATGATCGGCTCGTCGACGCCGTCCACCGGGGTCGGGGCGCGGCGCAGCCCGCCGTCCGGCGCCACCACCGACCAGGCCAGGTACGGCGCCTCCAGCCGGTAGGTGAAGAGCACGAGCTCGCCGGTGCGCGGGTCGAACTTGGGGTGCGCGGTGCTGCCGAGCGCCATGGCGCCCGCGCAGTCGTCGCGGCCCAGGGTGGCCAGGTCGTTGGGGTCGATGCGGTAGGGCAGGTCGCTCTCCGCCATGGCGAGCAGCTTGCCGGCGTGCGCGACCACGTTGATGTCGGGCAGTTCCCGGCTGGTGCCCGCGAGCTCGGGCCCGACCAGCTCGGGGCCGGGGGTGTAGAGGTCGGTGATGCCCGCCCAGATGGCGTGCCCGGCCCGCTCCTCGGCGACCACCATGGGGGTGCGGACGAAGCGGTTGGCGTAGCTCGCGGTGCCGTCGCGCAGGGTGACGCGGTGCACCATGGCGTCGCCGTCGAGCGGGTAGACGAAGGTGCCGATGGGGTCGAAGCGCGGGTTCGGGCCGTTGCGGAAGTAGGTGCCGTTCAGGTCGGCCGGGAGCGCGCCGGTGACCGGCAGGTCGGCGACGGAGACCTCGCGCCGCTGCGGGGCGAAGACCCCGGAGAGGTGCGCGTGGCGGGTGAGGTCGATCGGTGCGGGCGGAGTCGGGGCTGCAGTCATGGGCACTCTCCTGGCAACGGTCCCCTTCGACCGCGAAGCCTAACCGCGATCGATGCCAG
Source organism: Nocardia sp. NPDC057353 (assembly GCF_042667085.1). Taxonomy (NCBI): domain Bacteria; kingdom Bacillati; phylum Actinomycetota; class Actinomycetes; order Mycobacteriales; family Nocardiaceae; genus Nocardia; species Nocardia sp. NPDC057353. The sequence continues at coordinate 145,330 of NZ_JBHVAK010000007.1, read as the reverse complement.
GAGCAGCGCATTCGGGCCTACCGATGAATTCGTGGCGCCCGCACCGTCGAATCCGGCAACACCGACGAAAGGGCACCCGCATGACCACCACCGACACCATGGAGACCCGCGTCCTCGAGGTTCCCGGCGCCGTGCTCCGCTACGACATCCGCCGGGCCGCGACCCCGGGCGAACACCCGCCGCTGCTACTGGCGGGCTCGCCGATGGACGCGAGCGGCTTCCCCACGCTGGCCGGGTACTTCACCGACCGCACCGTCGTGACCTACGACCCGCGCGGCACCGGCCGCAGCGAACGCACCGACGACGCCGACGAGTACACCCCCGAGCAGCACGCCGACGACCTGCGCCGGGTCATCGAGGCGGTCGGCGCGGGCCCGGTCGACCTGTTCGGCAGCAGCGGCGGCGCGGTCAACGCGCTCACGCTGGTGAGCAGGCATCCGGAGCTGGTCCGCACCCTGGTCGCGCACGAGCCGCCGAGCAGCCAGTTCCTGCCCGATCAGAAGATCATCGACGCCGTTTGCGACGACATGCGCGCGACGTACTACGCCGAGGGCATGGGCAAGGCCATGGCGAAGTTCATTCAGCTGGTCTCGCTGCGCGGCGAGTTGCCCACCGACTACCTCGACCGTCCTGCCCCGGACCCGGCCACCTTCGGCCTGCCCGCCGAGGACGACGGCGACCGCAGCGACCCGCTCGTCGGGCTGAATATCCGCACCTGCACGCCGTACCGGTTCGACATCGACGCGCTGCGCGCGGCCTCGACGCGGATCGTGCTTGCGGTGGGGGAGAAGTCCGAGGGCGAGATCGCGCACCGCGGCGGGGCATCGGTGGCCGTCGCGCTGGGCGGCGCGGCGGTGACGTTCCCGGGTGACCACTCGGGCTTCCTCGGCGGTGAGTTCGGGATGCACGGCGAGCCGGAGGGGTTCGCCGCCGCGCTGCGGGCGGCGCTGGACGGCTGAGCCCGGCTCAGCACTCGGTCGGGGCAGGCTCGCCGCGCAGCCGCGCGCCGAGCCACTCGGCGGCGCCGGGGAAGCCGGTGGCGAGCGCGACCACGTGCTCGCCGGGCTCGCTGCGGAAGACCGCGTCGACGCCGCGCGCGCACTGCCGCTGGTAGAGCTCGCGCGCCCCCTCGAACGGAATCCACAGGTCGTGCGCGCCGTGGTAGATGTAGAGCGGCACCCGCGAGGTCCGGTCGGTGAGGTCGGTGCGCGCGAAGATCTCCTCGGCGACCGCGCTGTCCAGCGCGTCGGTGACGTTCGCGGCCACGTCGAGCGGGATGCCGACCACCCCGAGGAACCCGATGGCCTGCCCGCACACGGCGTTCAGCGGCGAGGTGGCGACCCAGGTGGCGAGGTGGTTCATCCGGTCCAGGATCTCCGGGTGCTCGCGCGAGTAGGCGAGGACGACCGCGAGCAGCACCCCGGAGGCGAAGTTGCCGTCGAACCGGTTCGCGATCACCCGGTTGTCGGTGACCAGCCCGCCCATCGCGGCGCCCGCGACGGCATCGGCCAGCTCGGGGGCGTACTCGCCGAGCAGCATGGCCGCGCCGTGCGAGGCGATGGCGCCGCCGGAGTACCCGCCGAGCGCGAAGCGGCTGGCGCCGAAGCCGGGGGTTGAGCGCACCGCGCGGATGCCGTCCAGGATGACGTGTGCGGCGACGTTCGGCTCCGCGTAAGCCATGTTCGGGCCCTCGTGGTCGGTGACCAGCACCGCGAAGCCCTGGTTCAGCCCCCAGGCGGCGGTCGGCGGGACCGAGTCGGTGGCGAAGTTCTTGAAGGCGGGGCCGTGCGCCATGGCGTAGCCGGGGGTGCACCTGGCGCCGAGCGAGTTGATCGGCTGGTTGTCGACGAGCACCGGGCGGTCGCCCGCGGCCCACGGGGTGAGCGGCACCACCAGGGTGGCCGTGCCGAACGAGGGCGCGCCGTTCGCCGCGGTCGAGCGGTACTTGAGCAGGGTGGCGCGGGCGATCGGCACCCCGACCACGAGGGTGGCCGTTGCGGTGACGTCGCGCTGCTCGAGGATGTCGCCGGGGTTCAGCGCCGCGAGTCCGGCGGGCCTGGCGTCGAAGAACGGGTCGCCGGTCGGCGGCGACTGCACCGCGCGCAGCAGCGCGGCCTGTTCCGGGGTGAGTCCGTCGACCGGCGGGCCGGGCGGGAGCGCGGGTGCGGGGACGACGCTGTCGATGCCGTGCTGCAGCCCGGAGGGCACGCCGGGGTCGTCCTCGGCGTGCGCCGGGTGCTGCCCGGCGGCGAGCAGGCATGCGGTGGCGGCCGTGACCAGCAGGGCACGGAACGACCAGCGTTCGTTCATCGGGAGACCTCACGCACGTGAATACTGTTCCCGGACAATCGATCCGGAATTCGAAGGGCGGGCGGCTCGACGCTGAATCCGGCCCGCGGGAGCCACCGTAGTAGCCGCGCGCGGCTTCCCGGCGGCCGCGCGCGGATGTCTGGGACTTTCACCATCCCGGTGCCGGAGTGATCTTGGAGATCGCACATCGATGGCGGAAAGTGCCGTTCTCGCACCGGGGTTGACTGTGCCGCGGCGGCACGGTGTCGAATCGGTGGCGCACCCGTACCGAGGAGGAGAACCCGATGAACGGCGTGACCCGAACCCTCGCGGCGCTGGCGGCGCTCGCCGTCGGCGCGGCATCCGCCGTCGCCTGCGGCACCGAGGAGCCCGCACCGCCGCCGGTCGCGTGGGGCGCCTGTCCCGACGATGTCGTCGCCGAGGCCGCGCCGACGCTGCTGGACTGCGCCACCGTGCCCGTTCCGCTCGACTACGCCGACCCCGGCGCGGGCGAGATCGACCTCATGATCTCCCGCCTGGCGGGCCAGGACCGCGACAAGCCGCGCGGCACCCTCATGCTCAACCCGGGCGGCCCCGGCGGCTCCGGGCTGGCGCTGTCGGCGCTGCTGGTGAAGCGTGGCCTGCCCGCGAGCGTCACCGACGCCTACGACGTGATCGGCATGGACACCAGGGGGATCGGGCACTCGGCGCGGGTCGGCTGCGGCTTCACCCTGGACGGGCCGTACGTCGGTAACCTGCCGCCCTACGCGGTCGACGACGCGGCCGTCGGCGCGCGGGCCGAGGTGGTCCGCGACGTCGCGCGGCAGTGCGCCGAGCACGACCGCGACGACCGGCTGCGGCACCTCAGCACCGTGAACATGGCCCGCGACCTGGACCGGATCCGCGCCGCGCTCGGGCAGCCGAAGACCAGCTTCCTCGGCTACTCCTACGGCAGCGCGCTCGGCGCCGCCTACGCGTCGATGTTCCCGGACCGCACCGACCGGATCGTGCTCGACAGCATCGTCGGCGATACCCACCTGGACCGCGACGGCATGCGGCGCTACGCGCTCGGCATGGAGGAGACGTTCCCGCACTTCGCCGACTGGGCCGCCGCCCGCGACGACACCTACGGCCTCGGCCGCACCCGCGAGGAGGTGCGCGCGGCCTACCTGGAGCAGGCGGCCGCGCTGGACCGGCAGCCGGTGCAGGGGCTGGACGGCTCGGTGTTCCGGACCGCCGTATTCGGCCTGCTGTTCAAGGAGCTGCAGTACCCGCTGCTGGCGGAGCTGTGGCAGTCGCTGCGCGCGGGCGCCGCGCCCCCGGATACGGGCCCCGCGCCATCGGCCCCCGCCATGGACAACTCGTGGACCGTCTACCTGGCAGTCACCTGCAACGACCTGGATTGGCCCGAGGACGTGCAGCCCTACCGCGATGCGGTGGCCGAGGACCGGGAGCGCTACCCGCTCTACGGCGCGGCGGCCGCCAACATCATCCCGTGCGCCTACTGGCCGCACGAGCCCGCGGAGCCGCCCGCCGCCATCTCCGCGGAAGGTCCGGCGAACATCCTGCTGGTGCAGAACCGGCGCGACGTCCCCACGCCGTACCGGGGCGCGGAGCTGCTGCGCGAGCAGTTCGGCGACCGGGCGCGGCTGGTCAGCGTGGACGCGGCGGGCCACGGCGCCTACCTGCTCGGCGACAGTCCATGCGCGAACGACACCGCCACCGCGTTCCTGCTCGACGGCGAACTGCCCGCGGACGACGTGACCTGCCCCGCGCCCTGACCCGCGAACCGCCGCGCGCGGGGCAGACTGGCGGGATGACGGAGGCAGGGGAGTCGACCGGGACGGTGCTCATCGCATTCGCCGCGAACCTCGCGATCGCGGCGGCCAAGTCGGTGGCGGCGGTGCTCACCGGCTCGGCTTCGATGGTCGCCGAGGCGGCGCACTCGTGGGCGGACACCGGCAACGAGGTCTTCCTGCTGATCGCCGACCGGCGCGGCCGCCGCCCCGCCGACGCGGAGCGGCCGCTCGGCTACGGCCGCGAGGCGTACGTGTGGTCGCTGCTGGCGGCGGTCGGGTTGTTCGTGGCAGGCGCGGCGGTCTCGGTGTGGCACGGCGTCTCCGAGCTGCTGCACGAGACGCCGGGCGGGGACGACTACCTGGTCGGCTACCTCGTGCTCGCCATCGCCTTCCTGCTGGAGGGCGTCTCCTGGCTGCGGGCGGTGCGGCAGCTCCGCGGCGAGGCGCGGGAACGCGACAGCGAGCTGCTCGACTACGTGCTGGAGACCTCCGACCCGACGCTGCGCGCGGTCTTCGCCGAGGACAGCGCCGCGCTCATCGGCATCCTGCTCGCCGGGGCCGGGATGGGGCTGCACCAGCTCACCGGTGACCCGGTATGGGACGCGCTCGGCTCGATCCTGGTCGGGGTGCTGCTCGGCGGCGTCGCGGTGCTGCTGATCGACCGCAACCGCCGCTTCCTCACCGGGGAGCCGGCGAGCGCGCCGATCCACGCGGCCGCGGTCGCCAGGATCGGGGCGCTGCCGCAGGTGGAGTCGGTGCGGTTCGTCCGGCTCGAGTACGTCGGCCCGCGCCGGGTGTTCGTGGTGGCGAGCGTGGACCTGGTCGGCGACCCGGCCGAGCACACCATCGCGGCCACGCTGCGCGAGCTGGAGCGCGAGTTGGAGCGGAACGAGAAGGTGGCGCAGGCGGTGTTCACCGTCGCCTGACCGTCGGTGTCGGTGCCCGCCGGCACCCTGGCGGGGGGAGGTGGTGCGACGTGAGCGACGACATCCGGGTGCCTGCGGTGGTGGCCGCCGGGCCGCTGCTCGCCGGGTTCACCGCCGAGTTCCCCGCGCAGCGCGCGCCCGTCGCCCGGTTCCTCGCCTGGCTGGCCGCGCGCCGCGGGTTCGAGGACGCGCTGGACAGCGCCGCCGGGCGCGATCTGGCGGTGCGCCGGTACCTGCGGGTCGGAGCCGGGGACGGCGACCTCACCGCGCTGCGGCTGTTCTACCGCTGGCTCGGGCTCGGCGCGCCGGAGGCGGGGCTGGTGCCCGACGACGAGCGGGCGCTCACCACCGAGCAGGAGCGCGCGGTCCTCGGCGCGGCGGCGCGGCGCGGCAGCCGGGCCTACGCGCTGCTGCTGCTCGCGCTGGACACCGGGGCCGGGGGAGCGGAGCTGGCCGCGCTCGACCTCGGCGCGCTCGACCTGGCCGAGTGGCCGGGCCTGGTCACCATCGGCCCCGGCCGGACGGTGCCGATCGCCGGGGCGACCAGGGGCGCGGTGACCGCCTGGCTGGCCGAGCGCAGGCTGCTGGCCTGCGGCGACGTGCTCGCCACCTTCGTCACCGAGCAGGCGCCGCACCGGCGGCTCGCGCACCGCACGGTGGCGGAGATCCTGCGCGCGATCGGCGCCGAGGCCGGGGCCGAGCTGGGTGGCGGGGTGCTGCGGTGCACCGCCGGGCAGCGGCTGGCCCGCGCCGGGTTGCCGCCGGATGTCGTCGCTCGCCGGCTCGGACGCCGCCCTGGCGACCGGGTCCCGCTCCCGCCCCGCGGCCGCGAGCAGCTCGATCTCTTCGCCTGCGAGTCGGGCGAAGCGCCATCGGTTCCCCGGTCGACCGATGAAGCGATGGCGCCCGCGCGCCGAGCGCCGTGATGCCGCACCCGGGGCACGGGGTGGCCGCGGCGCTCAGCGCTGCCCGTGTCGGACGACGGCGAGGTTTCGGGCGGCGTGCGGATCGCCCCGCTCGACCGCGTGCCGCAGCCAGAACTCCGCCTCGCCCGCCCGGCCCAGCTCGTAGAGGACGACGCCGAGCGCGTTGAGCGCGGGCAGGTTCCCGGTGTCGACGGCGCGGCGCAGCCAGGTCTCCGCCTCGGCCTGGTTCCCGCGCTCGTAGTGCAGCTTCCCGAGGTTGTAGAGCGCGGAGGCATCGCCCGCCTCGACCGCCCAGGTGTACCAGGCGACGGCGTCGGCCCAGTCCCCGCGCGCGTACCGGATATTGCCGATATTGGCGGCGACCTCCGGGTGGCCGAGCTCGACCGCGCGGCGGTACCAGGTCTCGGCCGCGTCCAGCTCGCCGCGGTCCCGGTGCGCGTGCGCGAGCTCCAGCACCGCCTCCGGGACGTCCCGCTCGGGGGCCGTGCGCAGCAGCTGCTCGCCGGAGGGGGCGGGCAGTGCGGGCTCGGGGGCGGATTCGGGCACCGTGACCGCCCGCAGCGCGTCGATCGCCAGCGCGGTCCCGGTCGGGTAGCGGGCGGCCGGGTCCTTGGCCATGGCGGTGGCGATGACGGCGTCCAGCTCCGCGGGCAGCCCAGGGACCCGCAGCGGCGGGACCGGTTCCGAGCGGTGCCCGGCCTCGGGGTCGGTGATGCCGAACGGGGTCCGCCCGGAGAGCAGCTGGTAGAACAGGCAGCCGAGGGCGTAGAGATCCGCGCGCCGATCGCCCGGCGCCCCGGCCCAGCGCTCCGGCGCGGCGTAGGCCGGGGTGCAGCCGGAGCGGGCGAGCCCGAAGTCGGTGAGGACCGCGCGGTCGCCGTCCGGGTGCGGCTCGATCAGGACGTCGGTCAGCTTGAGGTCACCGTGGCAGACACCCCACTGGTGCGCGTAGTCGAGGCCGCGGGCGATATCGGTGATCAACCGGACCGCGCGGGCGGGCTCCAACCCGCCCGCCGCGGCCGCCAGCAGCGGCGTCACATCGCCGCCGGGCACGTACCGCATGGCGAGCCAGCACACCGGGTCACCGGGGCTGCTGCGCTCCAGCACGGTCGCGATATTGGGGTGCTCGAGCCGCGGCCCGCGCTCGAAGCAGCCGCGCAACTCCGGCTCCCCGGCCCGATCGGCGTGCAGCACCTTGAGCGCGACGTCCCGGCGCCGGTCCGGGTGGCGCGCCAGGTACACCGTCCCGTGCGGACCCGCGCCGAGCGGCTGCACGATCGTGTACTCGGCCAGTACCGCACCGGGCGTCAGCGCCACGATTCCTCCCAGCCCAGCGAGATTCGGACATTTCCAGCCTCACACCGTCCCGGCCGCCCGCGCAAGCCATTGTTTCCGGTAGTTGCGGGCAGCCGGACGAACCCGAGGTTCTCGCTGCTGGGGTTTCTAGTGCTTCTTCGGCTTCTTCTTTTTCTTCGGCTTGTCGTGGTCGGGCTCCCACTCATAGCCCGGCGTGTTCGACTCGCAGTAGGAGTTCGCGACGAGCACGTCGCCCTGGTCGCGCTCGCACCACCGCTCGGTCTTGCTGCACCCCGAGGCGCCGAGCGTGACCGCCCCGGCCAACCCGAGAGCGGTTGCCGCGGTGATCATCCTGTGCCGTCGTCCCGCCACCGTCGACTCCTTCGATAGTCCCGTGCCCCGGCCGTGCCCGGCCCCCGGTACAGCATTCGGGCTACCGACCGAGAAGTCCAGTCAGGATCTCGCGCGCAGCGCTTCCAGCAGCCGTCCCAGCGCGGCGCCGGTGTCGGCCAGCGCCTCCGGCTCGGCGGCGAGCCACAGCGCGGCCTCGTTCATGGCGCCGGAGAGCAGGTGCACCAGCGGCTCCAGCGGCTGCGCGGGCAGCGTGCCGTCGGCGAGGAGCGGGGCGAGCGCGTCGCGCAGGTGGCTCGCGGAGTTCGCCTCGTCCAGGGCGCGCCACTCGTGCCAGCCGAGCACGGCAGGGCCGTCGACGAGCAGGATGCGCTGGACGGCGGGGTCGGTGGCGGCCGCGAGGAAGGCCGCGCAGCCGGTGCGCAGCTGCTCCCACGGGTCGGCGACGGCCTCGGCGGCGGCCGCCACCCGCGCCCCCACCTCCTGCTGCACCTCGGCCAGCACCGCCCGGAACAGCTCCTCCTTGCTGGAGAAGTTGTGGTACAGCGCGCCTTTGGTGACCCCGGCGGCGGCGACGATGCGGGCCAGCCCGACCACCGCGTACCCCTCGGCCGCGAACAGCTCGCGGCCGCAGCGCACCAGCTGCGCGCGGGTCTGCTCGCGCTGCGCGGCGCGTTGGTTCGGCGGCATCGGTCCTCCTCATTGACATACCAGCGGTATGCGGCATACGGTAGCTCACATACCGTTGGTACGTGAAAGGTGCGACATGCGACTGCAGAGCTTCTACCCGGTGCTCGGCACCGAGGCGATCGCGGCGAGCCGCGACTTCTACTGCCACTGGCTGGGTTTCGAGGTGACCTTCGAGGCGGAGTGGTACGTGAGCCTGCGCCGGCCCGGCCCGACGCCGTGCGAGCTGGCGCTGCTCGACCCGACGCACCCGACCATCCCGGCCGGCTACGGCGCCCCGGCGCGCGGCGTCGTGCTCAATGTCGAGGTGGACGACGTCGACGCGGAGTGGGAGCGCATGGTGACCGCGGGCGGGCTGCGCCCGCAACTGGCGATCAGGAGCGAGGAGTTCGGGCAGCGGCACTTCATCGTCGCCGACCCGGGTGGGGTGCTGGTGGATGTGATCCAGCCGATCGAGCCGGGTCCGGAGTTCTCCGCCCACTTCAACGTATAACCCACCCCGGGTCTTGCGGCAAGCCCCGGTACGTGCCGCAGAATCTCCCACCGTTGCCTTTCACCTGCGGAAATCGGGAGTTTCATGATCGACGTGATCATTGCGGGCGGCGGCCCGACCGGGCTGATGCTGGCGAGCGAGCTGCGGCTGCACGATGTCGGGGTGCTCGTGCTGGAGCAGGAGCCCGCGCCCACCGAGGTGGTGCGCTCGCTGGGGCTGCACGCGCGCAGCATCGAGATCCTGGACCAGCGCGGCATCCTGGAGCGCTTCCTCGCGCTCGGCACGAAGCATCCGGCGGGCGGGTTCTTCGCCGGTATCCCCAAGCCGCCGCCGGAGCAGCTGGACACCGCGCACCCCTTCACGCTCGGGTTGCCGCAGCCGATCACCGACCGCCTGCTCGCCGAGCGGGCCGCCGAGCTCGGCGCCGAACTCCGGCGCGGCACCGCGGTGACCGGGCTGCGCCAGGACGCGTCGAGCGTCACCGCCGAGCTCGCGGACGGCTCCGCGGTGCGCGCCCGCTACCTGGTCGGCTGCGACGGCGGCCGCAGCACGGTGCGCGCCCTGCTCGGCATCGGCTTCCCCGGCGAGCCGAGCCGGGTCGAGACGCTGCTCGGCGAGCTGGCGGCGACCGCGCCACCGGAGGAGATGGCCGCGGTCACGGCCGAGGTGCGCAGGACCCAGCTGCGGTTCGGGATCGGGCCGGTCGGCAACGGCCGGTACCGGGTGGTGGTGCCCGCCGCCGGGCTCAGCGCGGATCGCGGCACCCCACCCACCCTGGACGAGTTCCGCACGCAGCTGCGAGCGGTGGCGGGCACCGATTTCGGCGTGCACTCCCCGCGCTGGCTCTCCCGCTTCGGCGACGGCACCAGGCAGGCCGAGCGGTACCGCGACGGCCGGGCCTTCCTGGCAGGCGACGCCGCGCACGTGCACCCGCCGACCGGTGGGCAGGGGCTCAACCTCGGCATCCAGGACGCCGTCAACCTGGGGTGGAAACTCGCCGCGGCGGTGCGCGGCCGGGCGCCGGACGACCTGCTCGACACCTACCAGGCCGAGCGGCACCCGGTCGCCGCCGAGGTGCTGGACAACACCAGGGCGCAGATGCAGCTCATGGCCCTGGATCCGGGGTCGCGGGCGGTGCGGCGGCTGGTCACCCGGCTCATGGACTTCGAGGAGGTCAACCGCTACCTGGTCGAGACGATCCACGCGATCGGCATCCGGTACGACCTCGGCCCCGGGCCCGATCTCGTCGGCCGCAGGCTGCGCGACATCCCGCTCGGCGCGGACCGGCTCTACCGGCACCTGCACGCCGGGCGCGGGCTGCTGCTCGACCGCACCGGGGCGCTCTCGGTGGCAGGCTGGTCGGACCGGGTCGACCACCTGGTGGCGGAGCGGGCCGAGCTCGACGTCCCCGCGGTGCTGCTGCGGCCCGACGGCCACGTGGCCTGGGCAGGCAGCGACCAGCGCGAGCTGGCCGAGGTGTTGGCGCGCTGGTTCGGCACGGAGAGCTGACAGACCGCCCGACGGATGTCCGGCTTCAGCCGTCAGGTGAGCAGCAAACCGCCGTCGATGTGCAGGTCGTGACCGTTCATCCCGGTGTTGCGCAGCAGGAAATCGGTCGCGTCGACGACCTCGGCCATCGTGACGGCCCGCCCGAGCGGTGCGCGCTGCACGTGCGGCGGCGCCGGGACGTCGCGCCAGCGGGGGCTGTCCCCGACCACGGCGGGGTGCAGGGAATTGACCCGGTGCGGCGCGATCTCGATGGCCAGGGTCTTGGTCAGGCCGCTGATCCCGGCGTTGAACGTGGTCACCATCGTCGAGCCCGGGTACGGCCGCTCCTTGGCCAGCCCGCCGAACAGCACGACCGCGGCGCCGGGGGTGAACCGGTCGCGCAGCGTGCGCACGGCGACCGCGAACCCGACCAGCTTGACCGTGACCGCCTCCACCGCCCTGGCGGTGTCGAAGCCGGCGAACGTCATCGGGGTCAGCGGGCTCGCGGTCAGCACCAGGTGATCCACCTCGGTGACGGCTGCGAACGCGGCGACCAGGCTGTCCGGCACGGCGAGATCGGCGGCGATGCCGATGGTGTCACCGCCGATCTCGCTGGCGGCAGCCGCGGCGCGGGCGGGGTCGCGGCTGGTCACGACCACCCGGTCGCCCTGCTTCGCGCGGTGCTCGGCGATCGCGCGACCGAGGCCGTTGCTGCCGCCGACAATGATCGAGGTCGTCACCCTGTCTCCTTCGAATTCCGCTGCGCCGCCCAGCACTTGGGCGGCGGGTCGCGCCGCGGCTCATCGTAGGGCTTCCTCTGGTCGACGGCATGTCGACCCGGGCGGCCGAGCCGGGGGATCGGCAGCGCGAGCCGCCCCGCGGCGCGGCGGGCGGTGATGCCAGGATGGGCCGGTGAGCCCTCCGAAGCTGTGGCGCGGCCAGACCCTGGACGACCGCACCGCCGAACGTCGCGAACTGCTGCTCGGCGTCGGTCACGAGCTGCTCGGCACCGCGGGCGCGGCGGCGGTGACCATGCGCGCGGTCGCGCGCACCGCCAACCTCAGCCCGCGCTACTTCTACGAGAGCTTCGAGAGCGTCGAAGCGCTGCTGCGCGCGGTCTACGACCGCACCGAGGACGGGCTGCGCGAGCGGCTCACCGGCATTCCGGCCGACGGCGGCACCGCGGCGGTGCTGCGCCGCGCCTTCGAGCGCTGCGGTGACTACTTCGAGGAGGACCCGCGACGCGCCCGCATCCTGCTGCGCGAACCGCTCGCGGACCCGACACTGCGCGCGCACAGCCTGACCAGGGCCCCGCTCTTCCTCCGGGCACTGGCGCCCGCGCTCCCCACCGGTGCGGAGCTCCCGGCCGGGGACACCGGCCTCGCCGTCACCGCGACCGCGCTCACCGGCGCGTTGGTCGCGCTGTACCTGGAGTGGGCCGACGGACGGCTACCGCTCGACCGCGAAGAGCTGGCGCTCGCGGCGGTGCGAACCACGCTGGCGCTCACCGCATCGAGCTGACCCGCGTCCGACGCACCCGACGAAACTCAAGCACCGTCGGGGAATACATCGCCGAGTTCGCGGCGGATCACCACGCCGAGGTACCGCTCCAGGCTGCGGTCGAGCACGCCTGCGGCCACCCGGCTCGGGAGTGCGCGGGTCGCCGCCAGCTCCGCGCTCAGCCGCTCGACATCGTTCCCGGTGCGGGCGGAGCGCCGATACGAGCGGACCGCCGTGCGCAGGAAGATATCGGTGAACTGGCGCGCGATGTGGTCGCAGTCCGCACGGAGCTGCTCGATCTCGTCGAGTGCCCGACCGAGCGGCATGCCCGCGGCGGTGAGCCGGTCGAAGAGTTCGCACAGCGCGGGGTCGGCGGCACGGTAGGTGTTCGCGTCGACCGGTTCGTAGAGCCCCGCCGCCACCGCCCTGCCCAGCCCATCGGGCAGCGCGTCGAAGCGGCGGGCGAGACCGGTGGCCGAGATCAGGCCGTCGGCCGCCTGCCCGTCGGCGGGGGCGGCGGCGGGCGGCGCGGCGACGCCGAGCACGTCGGCGAGGTCCTCCCCGCGGTCCCAGGCCTCGAGCAGGCCGCGGACGCCGTTGAGCGTGATTCCGCGTTCCAGCAGCCGCTCGACGATCCGGATCCGGTTGAGGTGCTCCTCGCCGTAGTAGCCGGTGCGCCCCTTCATCATCGGCGGCGGCAGCAGCCCGCGCTCGTTGTAGTCGCGCAGCGTCCGAACAGTCATCCCCGCCTCCGCGGCAAGGTCGTTGATCGTCAGGTCTCGGTGCACCGCCATGTCTCAAGAAAACCACAGTTGACAGGGGTCCTCGGCCGCGGTCGGGAAGCGCCGGGTGAGGGCGGTGGGCTCACAACCGCACCCTATCTGCCATCGTATGGCAGTATATGCCATCAATATCTGGCACAATCGAGTCTGGGTGAGATGCCGTGGCAGCTATGCAGAATCCCGTCGACCGTCCGCTGTCGAGCACACGGATGCCGCGGTCCCCGAGCAGTCCGTTCCGGCTCGGGGCCGGGCTCGCCGCGGCGCCCGCGGTGCCGCCGATCGAGCCGGAGGCCGCCGTCCTCGCCGAACCGGAAGTGCCGGAGCACAAACGGTTCTGCTGGAATTGTGCCGGCCCGGTCGGGCGCGCGGCGGGCAAGACCCCCGGTGCCACCCACGGCTCGTGCGGACAGTGCCGGGCGCTGTTCGGCTTCCGCCCGCCGCTGGCCGAGGGCGATGTCGTCGCCGAGCAGTACGAGATCCGGGGTTGCCTGGCGCACGGCGGCTTCGGCTGGGTCTACCTGGCGCGGGACCGGCACGTGGGCGGGCGCTGGGTGGTGCTCAAGGGGCAGCGCAACCCGCGCGACCCGGAGGCGCACGTGACGGCGCTGGCCGAGCGGCAGTTCCTGTCGGAGGTGATCCACCCGGCGATCGTCAAGATCTTCAATTTCGTGACCCACCGCGGCGCCGGTTACATCGTGATGGAGTACATCGGCGGCCGGTCGCTCGGCGCGCTGCTCGAGCAGCGCGGAGCGGAGCCGATCCCGGTGCCCGAGGCGATCAGCTACCTGCTGGGGATCCTGCCCGCGCTGGACCATCTGCACTCGCTCGGCCTCGCCTACAACGATCTGAAGCCGGACAACGTCATGGTGTGCGGGACCGAGGTCACGCTGATCGATCTCGGCGCGGTGGCCGCGCTGCGCTCCGGCGGCGCGCTCGAGGGCACGCCGGGATTCCAGGCCCCCGAGGTGGCGCGGACCGGGCCGACGGTCGCCTCCGACATCTACAGCGCGGGCCGGACCCTCGCGGCGCTGGCCCTCCCCGGCGACACGGCCGCCGAGCTGCGCGCCGAGGAGCCCGCGCTGCGCAGGCACCCGGAGTTCGCCGAGCTGCTGCGCCGGGCCGTCGACCCGGACCCGGACCGGCGATTCCGCTCCGCCGCGGCGATGTACCGCCAGCTCGAGGGGGTGCTGCGGATGGTGCTCGCCCGGGAGACCGGCCGCGACCAGCCGCGGGTCTCGGCGACCTTCGGTGCGCTGCGCGCCGACTTCGGCGCGGCGGCGCTGCTGGAGTCCGTGGACATCACGCTCGGCGGCGACCTCCCGTCCCGGCTCACCGCCCGTGGTCTGGCCGCCGCGCTGCCGATTCCGATGGTCGATCCGGACGATCCCGCGTCGGGGGTGCTCGCGGGCCGGGCGCACGCCGATCCCGACCGCGCCTTCGAGGCGCTGCGGATCACCCGGGCCGCGCTGCGGGCCGACGCGGTCGACCCGCCCGAATCGTTCGAATTGGAGTGCGCACTGATCGAGGTGCGGGCGTACCTGGACATCGGCTCGACGGCCACCGCGCGCGAACTCCTCGAGCTGCTGCGGGTCGCGCACCCCGTCGAGTGGCGACTGGACTGGTTCGAGGCGCTGGCCGCGCTGGCGACCGGTCGGCTCGAGCGCGCGCACGCGCGCTTCGCGGCCGCGCGCGCCATGGTGCCGGGCGAACTCGCCCCGGTGCTCGCGCTCGCGGCGACCGCCGAGTTGCTGGCGAACGCCGCCACCGAGCCCGGCGACCGGGAGCGCTGGCAGCGCCGTGCCGCCGCGGACTACCGCACGGTGTGGCAGACCGATACCACCGTGGCGGTCGCGGCCTTCGGGCTGGCCCGGATGGCGATCGCCGCGGGCGAGCCGGTCGCCGCGGTCGACACGCTGCGGCAGGTGCGCTCGACCGCGCCCGACTACGACACCGCCCGGATGACGCTCGCCCTGCTGCTGGTCTCCCGGCCCGCGGCCGAGCTGTCCCAGGAGGAGCTGGACGAGGCGGCACACCGGCTGCACGGCCTGCCGCGCGATCGCCGTCTGCTCGAACTGCGGGCCGCGGTGCTGGACGGCGGGCTGCGCTGGTTCGGGGCGGGCGGCCGGCCGGAGCGCCAGGGGGATACGCTGCTCGGCTGCTGCTGCACCGAGCGGGGCCTGCGCAAAGGGCTGGAGGCGGCGCTGCGGGCGGTCGCGGAGGTCACCCCGAACAGCCTGGACCGCTTCGCCCTGGTCGACCGGGCCAACGCGGTGCGCCCGCGGTCGTGGTTCTGATAACGCGTTCCGCCTCCGATCGGCGGGAACGTACGCTTGGATGGACGGCATGGAGCTGCAGACCATCGCCGACCGGATCGAGATCACCGACCTGCTCACCCGCTACGCGCACGCGGTGGACGAGAAGGACTGGGAGCTCTACCGGACCGTGTTCACCGCCGACGCGCACATCGACTACGGCACCGCGGGCGGCCCGGTCGGCGACCTGGAGAAGGTGATCGACGGCCTCACCACCGGACTCGGATTGTTCAGCCGCACACAGCATTTCATCTCGAACATCGCCGTCGAGCTGGACGGTGACAGCGCGAAGGTGCGGGCCATGTTCTTCAACCCCATGGTGGTGAAGCCAGGCAAGCAGTTCTTCTGCGGCGGCTGGTACAACCACGACCTGGTGCGCACCGAGGCGGGCTGGCGCAGCCGCAGGCTGATCGAGGAGGCGGCCTGGTTCGACGGCCTCGAGGCCGCCTTCGCGGCGGATTGAGCCCGCCGAAAACTAGAACACGTTATTGTCGCTGGATGGACCTGGATGCGCTCGAGGCGATCCGCGGGCTCAAGTACCGCTACTTCCGCACGCTCGACCTGAAGCTGTGGGACGAGTTCGCCGACACCCTCGCCGATGACTGCCGCGGCCGCTACGGCACGCACGCCCTCGGCGATCCGCTGGTGCTGGACGGCCGCGCCGCCATCGTCGATTTCATGCGGGAGAACGTGGGGCCCACCATCGTCACCACGCACGTGGCCAACCACCCGGAGCTCCGGGTCGACGGCGACACCGCCACCGGCAGCTGGTACTTCGAGGACACCGTGATCGCCACCGAGTGGAGCGTGCTGATCCGCGGCGCCGGCTACTACGCCGACGAGTACCGCCGCGACCCGGACGGCGCCTGGCGCATCACCGCCACCGGCTACCGGCGGATCTACGAGTCCTCGCAGTCGCTGGCCGACACCCCCAGCCACCGGCTGCTGAGCAATATGTGGGCCCAGCCGGGCTGAGGGCGCCGGACGGTCAGCAGCCGTCCGCGAAATCGAGCGCCTGCGCAGGCACCGCGTCCACGAAGGTCTCGACCGAGCAGGCCCACGCCCGCATCGTCTCCTCCCCGAGCAGGGCGGTGAGCTGCGCGGTCTGGCTGGCCTGGGCGCGCAGCGCGACCAACTTGCGGTCGGCCGCCGCGTCGTCGAGCCGGAGCCGCACCGCGACCCGGTCGGGCGCGGCGCGCCACGGCAGGTCGTCGGAGGCGAACATCCCCAGCCGGTCGTAGAGGTGCCGCCAGGTGTCGGCGAACTCTGCGGTGACCCGCGCGAACAGCAGCCGGGCGTTCGGCGCCGCCCGGTTCCTGGCGGCCTCGGCCCAGGCCGAGACCATGCGGTGGTCCGGGTGGCCGGTGAAGCCGTCGGGGCCGAAGGTGAGCACCACCTCGGGGCGCACCTCGGCCACGATGCCCGCGAGCCGCGCCACCACGGCGTCGAACGGCTGCCGAACGCAGTTGCCGTCGGGCAGCCCGAGCTGGTGGTGTTCGGTGACGCCGAGTGCCGCGAGGCTCGCGGTGAGCTCGGCGTCCCTGATCGCGGCCAGCCGCTCCGGCGGCCACCGCTCCGGGTCGTCGGTGCCGTGCTCGCCGCGGGTGGCGGTGACGCAGACGACCCGCCTGCCCGCGGCCCGCGCGGCCGCCATCAGCCCGCCGGAGAGGTAGACCTCGTCGTCGGGATGGGCCCAGATGCCAAAAACCGGGCCGGTTCCCGGGAGGGGGATCGACATCACAGCGCCGTCCTTCTAGTGGGTGATCTCGTAGAGGATGTTGAACGGGTTCTCCATCTCGACCCGCCGCACGGTGCCGAAACCCGCCGCCGCGCACAGCTCGCGCGCCGTGTGCTCGGGGAACCCGCAGGTCCCGAGCCCGGCGCCGCCGTGCGCGAGCGAGGTGGTCATGCAGTAGAGCACGCTCACACCGTAGAAGTAGGCGGCGATCGGGCCCTGGTTGTCCTGCAGCCGGTGGCTGGAGTTGATGTCCAGGCACAGGTAGCGGCCGTCCGGGCGGAGCGCGGCGTTGATGGCGCCGAGGATGCCGCTCGGGTCGGCGGCGTCGTGGATCACGTCGAAGGTGGTGATCACGTCGTAGCTGCCGGGCAGCCCGCCGGAGACGTCGAGGCACTCGAAGCGCACCCGGTCGGCGACGCCCGCCGCCTCGGCCGCCGCCTCGGCCGCCGCGATCGACTCCGGGTGCACGTCGAAACCGGTGTAGCGGCCCGCGGGGTAGCGCTCGGCGAGCCGGATCAGCGCCCGGCCGCGGCCGCAGCCGATGTCGGCGACATCGGCGCCGCGGCGCAGCGCCGCCTCCAGCTCCGGCAGCGCGGGCAGCCAGACCTGCGGCAGCAGGTGGTCGAACCAGGCCGCGCTGAACCGCTCCAGCCCCTGGAACCAGTCCCGCGGGTAGGCCGTGATCGGCACGCCGCCGCCGGTCCGGAAGACCTCCAGCACCTGGCCGAGCATCCCGGAGAGACCGTAGAGCGCCTGGTGCAGCCCGCCGATGTGGGCCGGGCTCTCGGTGGCGAGCACCGGCACGTGGGCGGGCGGGAGCAGGTAGGTGCCCGCGCCGGGGTCGTGGTTCAGGTAGCCGTGCGCGGTCATCGAGGCCAGCCACTCGCGCAGGTAGCGCTCGTCGGTGCCGGTCCGCGCGGCGAGCTCGGCGCTGGTCACCGGCCTGGAGTCGGCCAGCGCGCGCCACAGCCCGAGCCGGTCGCCGAACATGGTCATGGTGGTGACCATCCAGGTGGCCGCGTCCGCGACCGCCCGGCCCGCGAAGGCCTCCACCTCCGCCGGGTCCGCGACCTGCGGCGCGTGCTGCTCGGTGGTACTCATCGTCTGCAACCTCCTGTGTCGATGTCGTCGATGCGAGGATGGGGCGACGCTGTTGCCGCTCGGTTGTGGCGCGGTTGCGGGCACGGAATCGGGGCCGGATGGAGTTCGAGGTACTCGGCGCGCTGCGGGTGCGGCACGCGGGCGGCGCGGTCGCGCTCGGCAGCCGCGCGCAACGGCTGCTGCTCGCCGTGCTGCTGGTGCACGCGGACACCGTGGTCTCCACCGACCGGCTGATCCAGGCGCTCTGGGGCGAGCAGCCGCCGCCGACCGCGCTGCGCACCCTGCACAGCCACATCGCCAGGCTGCGCGGCGCGCTGCACGCCGACGGCGTGCAGCGTCTGCACACCCGCCCGCCCGGCTACCTGCTGTGCGCCGAGACGCTCGACGCCGCCGAGTTCGCGCGGCTGCTCGGCGCGGCCCGCGACGCCGACCCGGAGCGCGCGCGGCACCTGCTCGACGCGGCGCTCGCGCTCTGGCGCGGGCCCGCGTACGCGGAGTTCGCCGAACTGGACGCCGTGCGCCCCGAGGCCGACCGGCTCGCCGCGCTGCGGCTGGACGCGGTGGAGGAGCGGTTCGAGGCGGCGCTGGCGGCCGACCGGCGGGACGGGCTGGTGGCCGCGCTGCAGGCGCACGTGGCCGAGCATCCGGTGCGGGAACGTCCGGTCGGGCAGCTGGCGCGGGCGCTGTACCGGGACGGGCGCCAGGCCGAGGCGCTGGCCGCGCTGCGCGCGCTGCGGACCCGGCTCGACACCGAGCTCGGCGTCGAGCCGTCGGCGCCGCTGCGCGCACTGGAAACCGCCGTGCTGCGCCAGGACCCGGCCCTGACGGCGGCGGCGCCGGTGTGCGGGCTGCCGCTGCCCGATACCGCGCTGATCGGCCGAGAGGCCGAGCTCGCCGCGGTCGCGGCCGGGTTGCGGGCGCACCGCCTGCTGACCCTCACCGGGCCGGGCGGGGTCGGCAAGACCACGCTCGCCCTGCACGCCGCGCACGGGGCCGGGGCACCCGCGGCCTGGTGCGAATTCGCCCCGCTCACCGGCGCCGCCGTGGTGCAGGCGGTGGCCACCGCGGTCGGGGCGCGCCGCCAGCCGGGCGCGAGCCTCACCGCGTCGCTGCTCGCGCTCCTGGCCGAGCGTGAACTGCTGCTCGTGCTCGACAACTGTGAACACGTCCTCGACGAGGCCGCGCGGCTGGTCACCGCGATCCTGCGCAGCTGCCCGCAGGTCACCGTGCTCGCCACCAGCAGGGCCGCGCTCGGTGTGCCGGGGGAGTGGCTACACCCCATTCCGCCGCTGGCCCTGCCGGATTCGCCGGAGGACGACACCGCCCCCGCGGTCCGGCTGTTCGCCGAGCGCGCCCGCGCGGTGCGGCCGGGGCTGGAGCTGGACCGGGCGAACCTGCGCCACATCGCCGAGGTGTGCCGCCGGTTGGACGGGCTGCCGCTGGCCCTCGAGCTCGCGGCGGCGCGGGTCCGGGTGCTGAACCCCGCCGACCTCGCGGCCCGGCTCGCCGCGCGCACCGACCCGCTCGGCGCCGCCGGGGCCCGCAGCCTGCGGGCGGTGCTCGACTGGTCCTACGCGCTGCTCGGCCCGGCCGAGCAGCGGCTCTTCGCCCGGCTCTCGGTCTTCCACGGCGAGTTCGGCGCGGACGCGGCGGAGACCGTGGACGGCGGCCCCGCGCTGGCCCCGCTCACCGCCCTGGTCGACAACTCGCTGGTCACCGTGGCGGAATCGGCCGGGGCGGTCCGCTTCTCGATGCTGGAGACGGTCCGCGAGTACGGTGCCGACCTGCTGCGCCGCCGCGGCGAGGCGGCCGCCGTCCTCGACCTGCACGCGGGCTGGTTCACCGAACTCGCCGAGCGCGCCGACGCCGGGCTGCGCGGCCCCGACGAGGCGCACTGGTACGCCGTCGTCACCGCCGACCTGGACAACCTGCGCGCCGCGCACCGGCACACCGTCGCCGCGGGCGACACCGACCGCGCGCTCCGGCTCAGCGCCGGGCTCGCGCTCGCGGTGCTCTACCGCTTCCCGGACGAGGTGGTCGCCTGGGGCGAGACCGCGCTCACCCTCCCCGGCGCGCCCGCGCACCCGCGCTACCCGGCGGTCTGCGCCGCGGTCGGCGAGGCGCTGACCTTCGGCGGGGAGCACGACCGCGCGCTCGCCGTCGCCGAGGCCGCGCTCGCCCCGCTGCCCGCGCCCGCACCGGAGCGCATGCCGCTGCTCAAGATCCGCGCCGCCGTCGCGCTCTACCAGGGCAGGCTGGCCGAGTGCGGCGCCGCCACCGCCGAGCTGCTCGCCCTGGCCGAGACCGCGGGCAACCACTGGTACGCGGCCGAGGCGCTGCTCTTCGCCGGGCTCGCGCGCACCTACGCGGGCGCCCCGGCCGCCGGGCTCGCCCTGGCCGAGCGGAACCTCGCCGCCGCCGCGGCCGCGGGCAACCCGAGCCTGCGCGCCTGGGCGCTCTACAACCGGGCCGAGGCGCTGGCCGTGCTCGACCCCGACGCGGCGCTGCTCGGCTACAGCGAGGTGGCGGCGCTGGCCGCCACCGTATACAGCGTGTTCGCCGCCAATGTCGCGCACGTCGGGCTGGCCACGCTGCACCTGCGCGCGAACCGGGTCCCGGCGGCGCTGGAATCCTTCGCCGCCGCCGTGCGCGGATGGCGGGCCATGCAGGTCTGGCACCACCAGCGCACCACGCTGCGCGCCCTGCTCCCGCTGCTGGCCCGCGTCGCCGAGACCGACGCCGCCGTGCTGCTCGGCGCGCTGGAGCGCGGCGACCCCGGCTTCGGCGCGGACGCCGACGCGGTGGCGCCGGTGGCCGCCGCGCTGCGTACGGCGCTCGGTGACATCGCCTTCGCGCAGGCGCACGCGGCAGGGTCGGTGCTGAGCCGGGAGGCCGTGGCCGACACCGCGCTCGCCGCGCTCACCGCGGCGGCGATTCGGATCGGCTCGAGCGGGACGGCGGACCCGCCCGCGCGCACTGGCTAGCGTGATCAGGATGGATCTGCATCTGGAGGGTAGGCGCGCCATCGTCACCGGTGGCAGCAAGGGCATCGGGCTGGCCGTGGCCCGCGGGCTCGCGGCCGAGGGCGTCGACATTGTGCTCGCCGCCCGCACCGCCGAGCCGCTGGCCGCCGCCGCGCGCGCGATCGCCGCCGAGACCGGGCGCCGGGTCCTCGCGGTGCCCACCGACACCGGCGCCGACGACCAGGTGCGTGCCCTGGTCGAGCGGGCCGTTGCCGAACTCGGCGGCATCGACATCCTGGTGAACTCCGCCGCCACCCCGTGGAGCGCGGGCGCCCCCGCCGACCTCGCCGCCACCTCCGACGAGCTGGTCCGACGCGAGGTCGAGATCAAGGTGCTCGGCTACCTGCGCACCGCCCGCGCCGTCGCCCCGCACCTGGTGGCCCAGGGCTGGGGCCGGATCATCAACATCAGCGGCCTCGGTGCCAGGCAGGCGAACTCGATCGCCCAGACCATCCGCAATGTCGGCGTCTCCGCCCTCACCAAGAACCTCGCCGACGAGCTCGGCCCGCACGGGGTCAACGTCACCGTCGTGCACCCCGGCCGCACCCGCACCGAACGCCTCACGGACGGGCTCACCGCGAAAGCCGCCAAGACCGGCACCGGCGTCGCCGAACTCGAGGCCGAGCTGGCACAGAACTCGATCCGCCGGATCGTCGACGCGAGCGAGGTCGCCGACGTCGTCACCTTCCTCGCCTCGCCGCGCAGCATCGCCCTCACCGGCGACGCCATCGCCGCGGGCGGCGGCGTCCCCGGCCCGGTCTACTACTGAATCCATCGCCCGGCCGGGCGAACCGGGCGGCAGGACCGCGGCCCGGCTCGCCGACGACATCACCCGAAGTGAACGACCTGCGAACGGCTCCGCGGTAGGTACCCTGCTCACACGCGATCGTGCCAGGACCCCGCCGGTCGCGCCCCGGAAGGAGCCCGACCGTGCTCGATTCACCCGAAGTGGAAACGTCCAGGCACGGGTTCCTACGCCCCCCGCACCCGGTCGGGCTGGCCTGGGCGCTGCTGTTCTTCGTCTGGTCCATGACGCCGTCGCTGCTGCCCCGGGTCTGGTACCTGCAGGGCGTGGCGACGGGGTTGTCGATGATCACCGGGTACGGGATCGGGGTGCTGGTCGCGTGGGTGGTCCGGCGCTGCGGCGTCGAGCCGGAGTGGTCGGCGCGCGCCAGGCGGATCGGCTGGTGGGTGCTGGCCGCCGCGTCGGCGATCCTGGTGCCGCTGTTCCTGATCCTGGGCTCGTGGTGGCAGCAGATCATCCGCGACCTGGTTGGAGTGCCGCGGGTGGAGCGCTCGTACTACCTGCTGGTGCTGCTGATCGCGGTGGTCGTCGCGCTGCTGCTGCTCGCCGTTGGGCGCGGGCTGCGCGCCGCCACGGTCAAGCTGACCCGGTTCGGCGGCCGCTGGCTGCCCGCACCGGTGGCCCGGCTCGGCGCGGTGGCACTGGTGCTGGTGGTCGTGGTGGTGCTGCTCAACGGCGCGCTGTACCGGGGGCTGCTCGGGGCGGCCGAGGAGTCGGCGAAGCTCGCGGACCAGGGCACCGCGGAGGGCGTCGTGCAGCCGCAGCTGCCGGAGCGCTCCGGGTCGCCCGCCTCGGCCGAGGCCTGGGAGACGCTGGGCGCCGAGGGCAGGACCTTCGTCGCGGGCGGCCCGACCGCCGAGCAGATCACCGCGGTCACCGGCGCGCCCGCCCGCACCCCGATCCGGGTGTACGCGGGCCGCGAATCCGCCGACAGCATCGACGGCATCGCCGACCGCGAATCCGCCGACAGCATCGACGGCATCGCCGACCGCGTCGTCGCCGAGCTGGAGCGCACCGGCGGCTTCGACCGCGGCGTGCTGGCGGTGGTCACCACCACCGGGCGCGGCTGGGTGAACGCAAATGTGGCGTCGAGCTTCGAGTACGTCGCAGGCGGCGACACCGCCATCGCCGCCATGCAGTACTCGTACCTACCCAGCCCGCTCTCCTTCATCGCCGACCGGGAGACCCCGCAGCTGGCCGGGCGGGCGCTGTTCGAGGCGGTGTACAAGGCGTGGGCCGAGCGGCCCGAGGACCGCCGCCCGAAGCTCGTGGTCTTCGGCGAGAGCCTCGGCTCCTACGGCGGGCAGGCCGCCTTCGCCTCCGGCCCGGACCTGGTCGCCCGCACCGACGGCGCGCTGCTGGTCGGCACGCCGAACTTCGCCGAGCCGTGGGGCCGGATCACCGAGGGCCGCGACCCCGGCTCGCTGGAGCGGCTGCCGGTGGTCGACGGCGGCGCGAACATCCGCTTCGCCTCCCGCCCGGAGGACGCCGAACTCCCCGCGCCGTGGGAGTTCCCGCGCGTGGTCTACTGGCAGCACGCCAGCGACCCGATCACCTGGTGGTCATTCGACCTGGCGCTGCACCGCCCGGACTGGCTGCGCGAGCCGCTCGGCCCCGACGTCGACCCCGGCATGCGCTGGATCCCGATCGTCACCTTCTGGCAGGTCACCCTGGACATGGTCTTCTCCGCCGAGGTCCCCGCCGGTTTCGGCCACAGCTACGGCCCCGAGGCCGCCCAGCTCTGGGCCGACATCCTGGCCCCGCCCGGCTGGGACGACGCCGCGACCCAGCGGGTCGAGAACGCCCTGCGCGGCGTGTGATTCACCAGCCGCCGAGCCGCTCGCACACCGCGAGCCCTTCAGTGCCTGCGCCGGTCACGTGGTAGCGCGCGTACTGGGCGGCGGTGGCGCAGGCGTGGTTGGGCAGCACCCGCAGCCGGGTGCCGACCGGCAGCTCGGGTAGCGGGCGGCCGCTGCCGGGGCGCAGCGTGAGCACGCCGTGCTCCTGGCTGGCGCCGGTCACCAACAGGTCCGGGATCGGGGCGCCGGCGAGGTCGGTGACCAGGCCGTACCCCTGGTCCACCGGCTGCTCGGCGGTGCCGCGATCCCGGGAGAGCGCCATCCAGCCGCCGTCGGTGAGAATCCACCCCCGGTCCGGCCGGTGCCCGATCACCGTCACGACCACCGAGAGCGCGAGGTCGTCGAGGGTGCAGATGCCGAGCCCGGCCATCACCAGGTCGAAGAAGAGGTACACACCGGCCCTGACCTCGGTGACGCCGGTGAGGTCGCGCACGGTGTGCGCGGTCGGCGTCGAGCCGAGGCTGACCACCAGGCACGGCAGCCCGGCCGCCCGCAGCACCGCCGCGGCGCCGACCACCGCGTCCCGCTCACCCCGCGCGGCCGCGGCCTGCGCCTCGGGGGTGAAGGCGTGGTAGGAGCCGCCCGCGTGGGTGAGCACCCCGGCCAGCCGGTCGCCGAGCACCGCACCGACCTCGGGCAGCAGCGGGTCGTCGGGGCGGAGTCCGGCGCGGCTGCCGTCCGCGTCGATCTCGATGAGCGCCGGGATATCCGCCGCCGCAACGGCTTCGGCCTGGGCGCGGCTGTCGAGCAGCACGGTGAGCGCGACCCCGCGCGCCCGCAGCGCGGCCACCCTGGCCAGCTTGTGCGGGTCGATGCCGACCGCGTAGACGATGTCCTCGTACCCGGCGTCGGCGAAGTACTCCGCCTCGGCGAGCGTGGAGACGGTGATCGGCGCGCACCCGTGCACCCGCCGGACCAGCTCCGCGGACTTGACCGTCTTCACGTGCAGCCGCAGCGGGACTCCGAGCCCGTCGAGGCGGTCCCGCAGGCGGGCGGCATTGCGGTCGACGCGGTCCAGGTCGACCAGGGCGAAGGGGGTGTCGGGAAGCTCTGCGGTCGTGTGCACGTCCTCGTTCCCGTCCTCATTTTATCGCGGGCCCCCGGGCTTGCGGCAAGGCCCCGGTCTTCCCGCACAATAGCCCGCCGGAGCCGGAAGCTGCGGAAACGTGGGAAGTGAGGGGCATGACTGCCGAGGGGTACGACGCGGAACTGCGGGACGAGCGCACCTATGTGGCGGGGCTCTACGCCCGGCTGGACAGCGAGCGCGCCGCCGCCCGCGAACGCCACGCCGTGGCGCTGCGGTCGCCGGGCAATTCGGCGGTGGAGCGCGATGCCGAGGTGCGCGCGCTGGCCCGCACGGTCGAGCGGCTCGACGTGGCGGACAACGGGCTCTGCTTCGGCAGGCTCGACACCGTGACCGGCGAGCGGTCCTACATCGGCCGCATCGGGCTGTTCGACGCGGCGCGGGAGTTCGAGCCGCTGCTGCTGGACTGGCGGGCGCCCGCGGCGCGACCGTTCTACGTCGCCACCGCCGCGCACCCGGAGAACATGCGCCGCAGGCGGCAGTTCCACACCCGCGGCCGCGACGTCACCGCCTTCACCGACGAGGTGCTCGGCCGCCCCGGCGGCGGGGAGCGCGGGGACGCGGCGCTGCTGGCGGCGGTGAACGCGCCGCGCGGGGAGGGCATGCGCGACATCGTCGCGACCATCCAGGCCGAGCAGGACGAGATCATCCGCCTCGACCACTCCGGCGTGCTGGTGATCGAGGGCGGTCCTGGCACCGGCAAGACCGTGGTCGCGCTGCACCGGGTCGCCTACCTGCTGTACACCCAGCGCGAGCAGATGGCGCGCAACGGCGTGCTCGTGGTCGGCCCGAACCCGGCCTTCCTGCGGCACATCGGCCGGGTGCTGCCCTCGCTCGGCGAGACCGACGTGGTCTTCACGACCACCGGCGAGCTGGTGCCCGGGCTGCGCGTGACCGCCGAGGACACCCCGGCGGCGGCCCGGATCAAGGGCTCGCTCGACATCCTCGCGGTGCTGGCCGCCGCGGTCGCCGACCGCCAGCGGCTGCCGGAGCACCCGATCGACCTGGAGCTGAGCGATGTCACGGTCCGGCTCGACGCGGAGACCGCCGAGTGGGCCAGGCAGGAGGCGCGCGCGAGCGAGCGGCCGCACAACGAGGCCCGCGCCGTCTTCGTCGAGATCGTGAGCTACGTGCTCACCGAGCGGGCCGCGGCGCGGGTCGGCCGCGGCTGGCTCACCCGCGACGACCGCGAGGCCTGGGCGAACCTGCGCGCGGACCTCACCGCCGAGCTCGCCGAACTCGACGCCTTCACCGCCGCCGTCGACGAGCTCTGGCCGCTCCTCACCCCGGGAGAGTTGCTCGCCGCGCTCTACGAATCACCCGAGCGGCTGGCCGCGGCGGGCGCCGACCCCGCGCTGCTGCGCGCCGAGGGCGCCGCGTGGACCGTCTCCGACGTGCCGCTGCTGGACGAGCTGACCGACCTGCTCGGCCCGACCCACCCCGACGACGGCGCGGCCGAGCGCGCGGAGCGGGCCGGAACCGCCTACGCCGCGGGCGTGCTCGACATCCTGGTGAGCCGGGAGGACTCCATGGACGACGAGGACCACCTCTTCGCCTCGGACCTGCTCTACGGCGCCGACCTGGCCGAGCGCTTCGTCGAGCGCGACACCCGCGACCTGGCCGAGCGCGCCGCCGCCGACCGGGACTGGACCTACCGGCACGTGGTGGTGGACGAGGCGCAGGAACTCTCCGACCTGGACTGGCGGGTCCTCATGCGCCGCTGCCCCAGTCACTCCTTCACCATCGTCGGCGACCTGGCGCAGCGCCGATCCCCGGCCGGTGTCCGCAGCTGGGGTGCCGCTCTGGACCGGTACGTGCCCGGCCGCTGGCTGTACCGGTCGTTGACCGTGAACTACCGGACCCCGGCGGAGATCATGGGCGTCGCCGCGGCGGTGCTCGCCGACTTCGCACCCGCGGTGCGCCCGCCCGAGTCGGTGCGGGCCGCGGGAATCCGGCCCTGGTCGCGGCAGTTGGCAGCGGCGGAGATCGCCGACGCCGTGCAGGAGTTCGTGCGCGCGGAGGCCGAGCAGCCGGGCACGGCGGTGGTGATCGGGCCGCCGTGGGTGCCGGGCGCGGTTCCCGCGGCGGCGACCAAGGGGCTGGAGTACGACGCGGTCCTGGTGGTGGAGCCTGCGGCGATCCTCGCCGACGGCCCCCGCGGCGCCGCCGAGCTCTACGTCGCGCTCACCCGCGCCACCCAGCGGCTCGGCGTGCTGCACACCGGCCCGCTCCCACCCGCGCTGCGCGGGCTGGAACCGCTGGTGCACCACCGCTGACTCCGGTTCACCCCGGTGCGCTGCCGGGCAGGAAGTACACGACCTCCCACAGGTGCCCGTCGGGGTCGGCGAAGTAGCCGGCGTAGATGCCCCACGGACGTTCCAGCGGCGCCCGCACCACGCTGCCGCCCGCCGCGGCGGCCCGCTCCAGCAGCTCGTCGACGGTGTCGCGCGCATCGACGAACCAGCCGAGGCTCACCCCCGACCCCGAGACCCGGTCCGGGGTGAGCCCGGCGTCCCTGGCCAGGTCATCGCGGCCGTAGAGCGACAGGATCAGGCCGTTGCCGAGCGAGAGCATGGCGGTCGCGCCGCCGGGGTGCTCGGCGTCGGCGACGAACTCGGTGCCGATGATGCCGGGGAAGGCCAGCCCGAGGCCGTCCCGGTAGAACCGCAGCGAGCGTTCCAGGTCTCGCACCCCGAGGGTGATCGCGCTGATCGTCATGACGCCCAGTGAACCCCTCGGGGCCGTCGCGGTCTTGTACGGATCGGACACCGGGGGCGGAAACCGGCTGTTTGCCGGTTGATGGCGGTGGTAGAGCACGGCCACCTACCGATCGATCGCTGTGCTCGACGACCACTGACGACCAAGGAGCGCGTTGTGTCCGGTTTGGCCCCGTTCTACTCCGATGTCCAGTCGCACTACGACCTGTCCGACGACTTCTTCGCCCTCTTCCTCGACCCCACCCGGACCTACAGCTGCGCCTACTTCGAACGCCCGGACATGACCCTGGAGCAGGCACAACGCGCCAAGGTCGACCTGGCGCTCGGCAAGTGTGAGATCGAGCCGGGGATGACGCTGCTCGATGTGGGCTGCGGCTGGGGCTCGGTCATGCTGCGCGCGATGGAGCGCTACGACGCCAACGTCATCGGGCTGACGCTGAGCAAGAACCAACACGAGCACGTCGCCGACCTGCTCGAGGCGAACCGCGGGCACCGCAGTGCCGAGGTGTTGCTGCAGGGCTGGGAGGAGTTCGACCGCCCGGTCGACCGGATCGTCAGCATCGGCGCCTTCGAGCACTTCCGCCGCGAGCGCTACGACGCCTTCTTCGAGCGCTGCCACGCCATCCTGCCGTCGGACGGCAAGATGCTGCTGCACACGATCGTGCAGTTCGACCGGCACGAGATCCGGGCCAAGGGGCTGCCGATCGACCGGGAGGTGCTCGAGTTCGCCCGCTTCATCGCCCGCGAGATCTTCCCGGGCGGGGAGCTGCCGCAGCCGGAGTGGGTCATCGACGGCGCGCAGCGCGCCGGGTTCGAGGTGACCCGGGTGCACCCGCTGGGCCCGAACTACGCCATCACCCTCGATCACTGGGCCGAGGCGCTGCGCGCGCACCGCGACGAGGCCATCGCGCTCACCTCGGTCCAGACCTACGACACCTACATCAAGTACCTGACCGGCTGCGCGGAGTTCTTCCGCGACGGCTACATCGACATCATGCAGTTCAGCCTGGCCAAGCCCGGCGCAGCCTGACCCGCAATCCGGTAGGAATCGCGCGAGTCTTCCCTGTCGACGGTGCCGATACGATGGCCGACATGACAGGGGAGGCGCGCGACTTCTTCATCAGCTACAACTCTGCCGACAAGCAGGCTGCCGTATGGATAGCGTGGGTGCTCGAGGAGGAGGGATTCACGACCCATATCCAGGAGTGGGACTTCAAGGCGGGCGGGAATTTCGCACTCGAGATGGACATGGCCGCGCGCCACAGCCGGCGGACGATCGCTGTCGTCTCGCAGAACTACCTCGAAGCGAGTTTCACCTCGCCCGAGTGGGCCGAGAAGTTCGCCGCCGATCCGCAGGGCTTCGAGCGGCTCCTGGTTCCGGTGCGGATCGAACCGTGCGAGATCAAGGGGCTGTTGAAGCAGATCATCTACATCGACCTGGTCGACCTCGATGAGCAGCAGGCCCGCCAACGTCTGCTCGCCGAGCTGCAACCGGGCCGAACCAAGCCCGCGATGACTCCCCGCTTTCCGGGGTTCGGCGCTCCCGCAGGTTCCCGCGGTGGTGTGGCCGATTCTCCGGCACCCGTGCGATGGCGCACGGTCGAGCGGCCCGCCACCGCCCGATGGCTGGGTGGCGCGAGCGAGAGCCGCTACGCCAATGCCACGCTCGAACTGCACACACTGCTCACGGATCCCGAGCCGCTGGAGGCTCGGACACTGCGCGATCTTCCGGGCGAGTTGGCCGCGCTCGGCAGGAGCACCGGCCTGTTCGAACAGAACGAGCAGCTCCACACCGACTCGAAGCCGGATCACGGCCTGGCGACGACGTCTCCCGGTATGCGCGGAGTGGGTGAACGCGGAATCCTCGTCTACCGCGATCGCGAAATCGTGACCTAGACACCGCTTCCGCACGACATGCTCGGCTCGGTCTTCGACGAGGAAGACGTGCGAAACCGCATCGCCGGTCTGCTGCGGGCCCACCAGCAGACCGCGCTCATCGATGCCGGACGGGTGTCTTTCGCGATGCGCCTCGGCCCGCTCTCCATGCTGACGATCGGACAGGTGAGCGGGATGGAGAGGCGGTCTTCGGCCAGCTTGACGATGACGAGCCGAAGCTCGGTGCTGATTGAGCCGACCGATTCCGTGTCGGCGCAGGAGCTGAAGACGGCCGTCGCCGAAGTCGCGGAGGAACTGACCGCGCGCCTGGCGCTCGAGCTGCCCTCGTCCCGGCGCTGACCAGGGGCCTCGGCACCGAGACATGGCAACAAGTCAGTCGACGGTGAAGTCGCGCCAGGCGGCGGCGAGCCCCTGGCCGCGCAGCGAGGTGCTGCGCCCGTCGGCGAGCGGGTGCAGGGTGATGATGCCGAATCCGATCCGCACCCGCTCCGGCAGCGCGGCGGCGCGCACGGTGTAGACGAGCGCGCCGCCCGCCCGCCACTCCACCCGCTCGGCCGCGCGATCGATGGTGACCGCGTAGTGCTGGAACTCGCCTGCCTTCACCGCGTCGCCCGCCAGCGGCGCGTGCACCACGTGGGTGAAGGCGTCGGCGGGGTCGACCACGCCGGGGACGAGGAGCCGCTCGTGGATGGCGTAGGCGTGCCGCCCGGTGGCGATGGCGTCGAAGACCTGCGCGGTCGCCATGTCGAGGACGTTGAAGGCGGCGAAGCCGTCGCGGTAGTCGCTGCCGTCGGCGCCGAGCGTGGTGGCGGCCATCCGGACGCCGAAGGTGCGCGGGCCCGCGGTGAGGTCGAACTCCTCGGTGGAGACCATGAGGTACTTGGGGTTGTCCAGGATCTGCACCGCGGGGTTGGCCAGCGTGAACTCCGGGATGCGCACCGTGACGGCGCCGTCGGCGACGGTGACCGCGGCGGCCGGGTCGGCGTAGCGCCAGGTCTCGCCGGGCCCGAGCGGCACCTCGAGGAACTGCCAGCGGGCGGGGTCGACGGCACCGCCCGCGAAGTCGTCGTAGGTGGTCACAGCGCACGCTCCGCGGCGGGTTTGAAGCCGAGGCCGCCGAGCAGCAGCCGCTCCTCGGTGAGCCGGGGGCGCAGCGCGGGGCCCGCGGGCCACCAGTCGTCCAGCTCGACCAGCCCGGGCTCGACGATCTCCAGGTCGCCGAAGTAGGTGGCGATCTGCTCGGCGGTGCGGTACCAGCCGGAGCCGAGCCCCATCTCGGTGAAGCGGCGCTGCAGCTCGATCGCCATGTCGTGCGCGGGGCCGCCGTCGGCGGGGTCGTAGAAGTGCGTGATGCCGACGTAGGAGCCGGGGGGCAGCGCTTCGATGTAGCGGCGCATGATGCCCGCCGGGTCGAGCGCGTCGTCGACGTGGTGCAGGATGCCGCAGAGGATCAGCGCGAGCGGGCGCTCGAGGTCGAGGTGCGCGGTGATCTCGGGGTGCCGGAGCAGGGTGTCCGGCTCGGTCAGGTCGGCCGGGACGAAGTGGGTGAACTCGTTCTGCTCGAGCAGGACCCGGCCGTGCGCGTTGCACACCGGGTCGTTGTCCACGTAGACCACGGTGGCCTCGGGGTTCTGCTGCTGGGCGATCTCGTGCGTGTTGCCGACGGTGGGCAGCCCGGCGCCGATGTCGAGGAACTGGTCGATGCCCGCGGTGCCGGCCAGGTAGCGCACCACCCGGTGCAGCCAGCGCCGGTTCATCCTGGCCACGTCGCTCTGCCTGGGCGCGACCTCGGCCACCCGGTCGCGGACCTCGCGGTCGATCGGATAGTTGTCCTTGCCGCCTAGGGTGGCGTCGTAGACGCGGGCGATGCTGGCCCTGGTGGTGTCGACGCCGACCGGGGCGCGGACTCCGGTCTGCGGAGTGGCTTCGGACATGGGTACCTCTCTGTGCGTGCTGCGAGGCCGCGGGATCGGCGGCCGATCGTCCGCGGCGGGTCAAGCCTAGAAGCGCCGATGGCTCGGCGACAATAGCGAAATGTACTGGGCCACTTGTCGATTCGGGTTCGACATCAGTGCGCCCCGCGCGCGAGCACCCGACCGGGCAGTAGCCCGGCGCCGACGTGGGTGACCCGCCACCAGTCGACGGTGATCTCCACCGCCTCGACCGGGGCGGCGAGGAACGGCTGCAGCGCGGGCTCCTTGGCCACCACTGTGCGGAATATCTCCTCGCGCGCCTCCGGTTCGGTGTGCACCGTCGCGGTGCCGACGCCCTGGGCGAAGGGCTCCAGGAATCCGGTGGGCACGACCTTCACCCCGACCTGCGGGTTGGCGCGCAGCGAATCGAGGGTGCGGCCGCTCGACTCCAGCACGACGAGGATGCGGAACGGGTCGCCCGCGCGTTCGGCGAAGAAGGCGTTGGAGCACCAGTTGGCGCCCGCCTTGGAGGTGGCGAGATCGATGCTGGTGCAGGTCAGGATGGCGGACAGCCGGTCGGCCACCTCGCCGTCGGTGAGCTGGAGTTCGTTCGACGTCATGGTCGGCCCCCTGGGAACGGATCCGGAATGCGGCGGTGGAGTCGCCGGAGTACCCCGCCCCGGCACCGCTTGCCGGGCACTCTACGCACCCGTCCGGCAATCCGCTCGATAACCGGGGAACCGATCATGCTGCCGGAGAGCAGGTTTCGGGATAGCGGACAATCGGGGCGGTCGGTACGGAACGGCGGCAACACAGAGCCTGATACGCGAATTCACAGTAATGCCAATGGAAAACGGGGGATTCGCCCGGTGTTGCCCGGGTGTCGGGAGGCGGTAGTATCGGCCGGCGACGCGGGGGATGGCGGGTGCCGGGAGCGACTTTCGCGTGCAGGGGTATTCGTTCACCGGCCGGAGGCGGTCCATGACCAACGACGACAACGGCGGCTTCGCGGAGTTCCTCGCCGCCGAGCGGGGGCCGACGGTGCTGCGCGTCGCGCTGGGGAGCAGGCTGCGCCAGCTGCGGCAGGAGCGCGAGATCAGCCGGGAGGCGGCGGGGTACGCGATCCGCGGCTCGCACGCCAAGATCAGCAGGCTGGAGCTGGGGCGCACCGGGTTCAAGGAGCGCGATCTGCGGGATCTGCTCACCCTCTACGGGGTCGAGGACGACGCGGCGCGCGAGCCGTACCTGGAGATGGCGAAGCGCGCGAACGACCCGGGCTGGTGGCAGAGCTACAGCGACCTGCTGCCCAGCTGGTTCGAGACCTACATCGGGCTGGAGCAGGCGGCGACCACGATCCGCACCTACGAGGCGCAGTTCATCCCGGGGCTGCTGCAGACCCCGGACTACGCCCGCGCGGTGATCGAGCTGGGCAACTCCGACGAGACCGACCGCAGGGTCGCCATGCGGATGCGCAGGCAGCGCATCCTGTCCAGGCCCGCCCCGCCGACGCTCTGGTCGGTGCTGGACGAGAACGCGCTGCGCCGCCCGGTCGGCGGCGCCGCCGTGCTGCGCGACCAGGTGGCGCACCTGGCGGCGATGGCCGAGCACCCGCACGTGCGTATCCAGGTGCTGCCCTACGCCGCGGGCGGGCACTCGGCGGCGGGCGGCCCGTTCAGCATCCTGCGCTTCCCGGAGCCGGAGCTGCCCGACATCGTCTACACCGAGCAGCTGACCAGCTCGATCTACCTGGACAAGCAGCGCGACGTCGAGCTGTACCTGGCGGTCATGAACCGGCTCGCGGTGCAGGCGCTCTCGCCCGCGGAGAGCACCGGCTTCCTGGAGGACCTGCTGAGCGACATGCGCTGAGTCAGCGCTCGCGCAGCAGGTCGCCCTCCTCGATGGCGGGCAGCGACAGGCTGCGGTAGCCCGCCTCGGTGAAGAGCACCGTGACCGTCTCCGCTTCGCGCCGCACCACCTCGCCGTCGCCGAACTCCGGGTGCCGCACCGCCGCGCCCGGCGGGAACGGGCCGTCCACCCGTTCGATCGGGCGCGCGGTGCCCGCCGCGCAGGTATCGCAGTTGCCGCAGTGCTCCTCGCGCACCTCGCCGAAGTAGCCGAGCAGGAACTGCCTGCGGCAGAGCGGGGTCTCGGCGTAGGCGCGCATGGTCTCCAGCCGGGAGCGGTCGAGCTGTGCGCGGCGTTCGGCGATCTCGGCGGCGCGCTCGGGCGCCGTCTCCGGGTCGGCGCCGGTGCCGCGGAAGCGGCCGTCGGGGAGGCTCTCGACCTGGCCCGCGGCCTCCAGCAGGTTCAGGTTGTTCAGCGTGCGCCTGCGCGAGCGCTCGGTCGCCGCGGTGAGCTCGGCGAGGGTCAGCGGCCGGTCGCCGAGGGCGCGGGCGAGCGCGCGCAGCCCGTCGTCGTCCACCCGGCGGCCGGTGAGGAAGCGCTGCAGCCCGAGGTCCTCGGGGCGGAAGCAGAGGATCGCCTCGGCCGGTTCGCCGTCCCGGCCCGCGCGCCCGATCTGCTGGTAGTAGGAGTCGAGCGAGTCCGGGACGGCGGCGTGCACCACGGCGCGGACGCCGGGCTTGTCGATGCCCATGCCGAAGGCGGAGGTCGCGACGACCACCGCGACCTCGTCGGCGCGGAAGCGCTCGTGCACCGCGTTGCGCTCGGCGGCCTTCATGCCCGCGTGGTAGGCGGCGGCGTCCACGCCGCGCTCGCGGAAGGCGGCGGCGAGCCGCTCGGTCTCGCGCCGGGTGGCGGTGTAGACCAGGGCCGGGCCGGTGGTGACGAGGTCGAGCACGGCGGCGTCGCGGTCCGCCGCGGTGCGGGTGGCGCGCACGGTGAGCGCGAGGTTGGGCCGGTCGAATCCGGCGACGATCGTGGCCGGGTCGCGCAGGTCGAGCACGCGGGCGATGTCCTCGCGGACCGGGCCGTTGGCGGTGGCGGTGAGCGCGAGCACCGGCGGCCTGCCGACCCGCTCGGCGGCGTGCGCGAGCCGCAGGTAGTCCGGGCGGAAGTCGTGGCCCCACGCGGAGACGCAGTGCGCCTCGTCCACCACGAAGAGCCCGGGGCGCAGCGCCGCCACCCGGTCGAGCACCTCGGCCTTGGCGAGTTGCTCCGGGGCGAGGAAGAGGTACTTCGCGGTGCCGTCGGCGAGCGCGGCCCACGCCTGCTCGGTCGCTGTGGCCGACTGCGCGGCATTGATCGCGACGGCGGGCGGCGCGTCGGTCCCCGCCAGCTGCTGGACCTGGTCGCGGTGCAGCGCGGTGAGCGGGGAGACGATCAGCGTCGGGCCGTCCAGCAGCAGCGACGGCACCTGGTAGATCGCGGACTTCCCGGCACCGGTCGGCATCACCGCGAGCACGTCGCGGCCCGCGGTGAGCGGGAGCATGGCGTCGAGCTGGGCGGGCCGCAGCTCCGACCAGCCGAAGGTCCGCTCCGCGACCCGGCGGAGTTCGCGCCGCCGCGCCGCCGGACCGGTCTTGCCGCGCCGCACGGCGGCCTTTCCCGCGCGCCACAGTGCGGCGACGCCTCTGTCACGCCGCTGCGCGGCGGTGTCTCTACGGGGCACCGCCGGGCAGTTCCCGCCTGCGCGGCAATGAAACTCAGGTGAGCAGAACCGGCAGCGCGGAGAGGTCGTTCTGGGTGAGCACCGGCATGTTCGGCAGCGCCGCGAGGTCGCCCGCGGCGCGCAGGTTCGGGAAGCGGGCGAAGAGCGCGGGCAGCGCGACCGCCGCCTCCAGCCGGGCCAGCGTGGCGCCGGGGCAGATGTGCGGGCCGAAGCCGAAGGAGATGTTGCGGTGCGCGGTGGCGCGGCCGCTGTCGTAGACGTGCGCGTCCTCGCCGTGCACGTCGGTGTCCCTGCCGATCGCCCGGTAGGAGATGACCACGCCGTCCCCGGCGGGGATGACGCCCTCGTCGAGCACGATGTCCTCGGTGGCGAAGCGCATGAGCAGGTGGATCACCGGCCCGTCCCAGCGCAGCGTCTCCTCGACGGCGTCGGCCCACGACACCTCGTCGGCGCGGATCCGCGCCAGCTGCTCGGGGTTGGCGAGCAGCGCCCGCACGGTGGCCAGGATCAGGTTGACGGTGGTCTCGTGGCCCGCGGCGACCAGCGCCTCCAGGTTGCCGATCACCTCCTCCTCGGTGAGCGGCTCCTCGCCGTCGCCGTTCTCGTGGATCAGCGCGGAGGTGAGGTCGTCGGCGGGGGTCGCGGTCTTCTTGCGGACCAGCGCGGTGTAGTAGGCGGTGAGCTGGTCGATGGTGGCCAGCCGCTCGTCCTGCGGGGTGAGCAGCGAGAAGAACGCCTTGTACCAGGTGAGCAGCTGCTCCTGGTCCTCGTGCGGCACGCCCATGAGCTCGCTGACCACGCGCATGGGCAGCGGGTAGGCGAAGACCTGCTTGAGGTCGACCGGCTCGCCCGCGGCGCCCGCCGCCTCGAGGTCGTCGAGGAGCTCGGCGACGTAGCGCTCGACCAGCGGGCGCAGCGCATCCAGCCTGCGCCGGGAGAGCGCCTGGGTGGTCTTGATCCGGAGCCGGCGGTGCGCGGCGCCGTCCACGGTGAACATGGAGCGCTTGACGTCGATCATGCCGATCAGCGGCCACTCGCGGGTGACCACGCCGTCGGTCCAGAGCTTCCAGGCGCCGATGTCCTTGACCAGCCTGGGGTCGGTGAGCAGCTGCCTGGCGAGGTTGTGCCCGGTGACGGTCCAGGCCGGGACGCCGAGCAGTTCGATGCGGGTGAGCGCGCCCGCCGCGCGCAGCCGATCGGTCTCTCCCGCGAGATCGCCGACCATCGGATCGATGGGCATGGCATGCGGGCACGATGAAGTCACAGAATACCTCCGACAGCAGGGACTGGCGTGAAATGTACCGGGAGAGCGGTCATTCCGCGCAGAAAGGCCGACTGTCGGCGGACCAGGCTGCCCGCGGGGACGGCGAGGTCGAGGTCGGGGAGCCGGTCCAGCAGCACCTCGAGACCGGTCCTGGCGATGATCTCGGCGATCTGCTGCGCCGGGTAGGGGCAGCGGTACTCGCCGTGGCTGAACGCGAAGTGCGCGTTGTTGCCTGCGTGGGTCGGGTCGCCGTCGGCGTGCTGGCGCACGTGCGGGTCGGCATTGGCGGCGGCCAGCCCGAGCAGCAGCATGTCCCCGGCCCTGATGGTCTCGTCGCCGAGCCTGGTGTCGCGGGCCGCCCAGCGCCCGGCCAGGATCTGGGTGGGGGTGTCCTCCCAGAGCACCTCGTTCATGGCCTGGCCGATGCTGTGCCGCCCGGCGCCCAGCGCGGCGGCGAAGCGGTCCTCGGTGAGCATGAGCCGCACCGAGTTGCCGATCCAGTCCGCGGTGGGCAGGTGCCCGGCCGCGGTGATCGCCATCAGGTCGAGCACGTACTCCTCGTCGGAGAAACGCTCGTGGTGCGTGAGCAGCCGGGCGACGAGGTCGTCGCCGCGCCGGGACTTGGCCAGCGCCAGCAGGTTCTGCATCTGCTCGCCGAAGGCCAGGTACGCGGCCTGCGCGTCGGCGCCGCCGTCGGCGAGGGTCTTCATGGTCCAGGCCAGCCTGCCGCCGTCCTCGTCCGGGAAGCCGAGCATCCAGGCCAGCGCGAGCACCGGCAGCGGCTCGGCGTACTCGGCGACCAGGTCGGCCTCGCCGCGGCCGCAGAAGCCGTCGATCAGCCGGTCGGCGAGCAGCTCGCAGGTGCGGCGCAGCGCGAACGGGTCGACCGCCTCCAGGGCGGGCTCCACCATGGCCAGGTGCCTGCGGTGCTCGGCGCCCGCGCTGAAGTAGATCGACGGCATCGGCCTGCCGACCATGGGCAGCAGCGGCCAGTCCTCCGGGATGTTCGGCCACTGGTTCCACAGCCCGACGTCGCGCGGGAACAGGTCGGGGTCGCTGGTCACCTGGTGCAGCTCGCGGTAGCCGATGACCAGCCAGGCGGGGACCCCGCCGGGCAGCTCGACCGCGACCACCGGGCCGTTGTCGCGGCGCATCTCGGCGTAGAGCCGGTGCGGGTCGGTGTGGAAGCGCGGGCCGCTGAGCGGGACGGCGGCCTGCGGCTGCACCGGGCAGCCTGCGGCGCGTGCCGCGTTGCCGGGGCGCGTCACGGGCGCACCGCTGCGGCCGGGGCGGGGACGAGGTCGGGCACCATGGTTCTCCGGCGGGTCCGGCGGCCGGGCGGCCGCAGCTGGCGGGGTGGGGTCGGGCTGTCGCTCACCGGGCGCCGCCGAGCGCGGGCACCGGAGTGAAGCGGACGGGGAGCGCGGTGGTGCCGCGCAGGAACGGGGACGGCCGCCGGGTCAGCTCGGCGGCGGGCACCGCGAGGTCGAGGTCGGGCAGCCGGTCCAGCAGCACCTCGATCGCGGTGCGCGCGATGACCTCCGCGATCTGCTGGGCCGGGTACGGGCAGCGGTGCACGCCGTGGCCGAAGGAGAAGTGCGCCTGGTTGCCGGAGTACACCGGGTCCTCGCCGACGGTGCCGTCGAGGTGCTGGCGCACGTGCGGGTCGGCGTTGGCGGCCGCGAGCCCGAGCATGAGCATGTCACCGGCGCGGATCACGCGGTCGGCGAGCCTGGTGTCGCGGACGGCCCAGCGCCCGCACAGGATCTGGCTCGGGGTGTCCTCCCAGAGCACCTCGTTCATGGCCTGCCCGACGCTGTGCCTGCCCGCGCCGAGCGCGGCGGCGAAGCGGTCCTCGGTGAGCATCAGCCGCACGGTGTTGCTCAGCCAGTCCGCGGTGGTCAGGTGCCCGGCGAGCATGATGGCCATGAGGACGAGGACGTACTCCTCGTCGTCGGTGAAGGCGCCCGGATTGCGCAGGAACACCGAGGCGATGTCGGTGCCTGGATGCGCGCGGGCCCTGGCGAGCAGCGCGCCGATCTGCTCGGCGAAGCCGACGTGCGCGGACTGCGCGTCGGCGCCGCCGTCGGCCATGGCCTTCATGATCCTGGCCAGCTTGTCGCCGGAGTCCGGCGGGAAGCCGAGCATCCAGGCCAGCGCGAGCGCCGGGATCGGCTCGGCGAAGTCGGCGACCAGGTCGGCGCGGCCGCGGCCGCAGAAGCCGTCGATCAGCCGGTCGGCCAGCGTCTCGGTGGAGTTGCGCAGCGCGAAGGCGTCCACCGACTCCAGCGCGGTCTCCACCACGGTGCTGTGCCTGCGGGCCTGCTCGGGTGAGGTGAAGTGCCTGCCGACCATGGGCAGCAGCGGCCAGTCGTCGGGGATGTTCGGCCACTGGTTCCACAGCGAGACGTCGCGCGGGAACATGGCGGTGTCGGTGATCACCTGGTGCAGTTCGCGGTACCCGATCACCAGCCAGGCCGGGATGCCGCCGGGTAGCTCCACCGGGACCACCGGGCCGTGCTCGGCCCGCAGCTCGGCGTAGTGCCGCTGCGGGTCGGTGTGGAAGCGCGGCCCGACGAGCGGCACCGCGCCCGCGCGCGCCCGGTGTCCGGAGTGGGTCAAAACCGCGCCCCCGGGACGACGATGCCGCGCCCGGGCGGGGCGGCGCCGGTCGCCGTGGTGTGCAGGTGCTCGACCAGGGCGATGAGCACCTGCTTGACCGATTCGCGGGAGCGGGCGTCGCAGTCGAGCAGCGGGACGTGCGGGTCGAGGTCGAGCGCGTCGCGCACCTCCTCGAGCCGGGCGGCGCCACCGAAGTTGTTGCAGGCCACCACGAATCGGGTGCGCTGCGCCTCCAGCCGGTCGATGGCGTACCAGGAGTCGGCGATCCGGCGCCGGTCGACCAGCACGATGGCGCCGAGCGCGCCCGCGAAGAGCCGGTCCCAGAGGAACCAGAACCGCTCCTGGCCGGGCGCGCCGAACAGGTAGAGCACGTGCTCGGCGTCGATGGTGATGCGGCCGAAGTCGAAGGCGACGGTGGTGGTGGTCTTGCCGGGCGCGCCGGTGGTGTCGTCGATGCCGACCCCGGCGTCGGTCATGGTCGCCTCGGTGTCCAGCGGGCGGATCTCGCTGACCGCGCGCACCAGCGTCGTCTTGCCGACGCCGAAGCCGCCGACCACCACGATCTTGAGCCCGCGGTTGGTGCTGGCCAGCAGCGGGGCATCGGCACGGCTGGGCCGATGGTCAGAGATTGCGGAGTCCAACGAGCACCTTCTCCAGAGTGGTCGAGTCTGCGGGTGGCTGCCGGTAGGCGCCGTCCGCTCCGTGCGGATGGCGCACCGTGATCTTCCCGGCGTGCAGCAGATCCGACAGCAGAATGGTGGTGATGCCGACCGGGAGCCGCAGTTCGGCCGCGATCTCGACGACCGCGATCGGCGCCCGGCACAGCTCCAGGATCGCGATGTGCTCGGACTGCATCCCCGGCGCCGGTTCGCACTCGCCGACCACCAGCGTCACCAGGTCGAACGCGTCGGAGTCCGGGCGGGTGCGGCCGCCGGTCAGCGTATAGAGCCGATCGGGGTCGTCGTCGCGACCTGGCCTGGTCACGACAGGCTCGCTCCCGCGACCCGCGGCGCCATCGCCAGGTGCTCGCCCAGTTGCTCGACGATCTCGCGCATGTTGTGGCCGACCAGGCCCGCGTCGGCCTCCTCGGCGGCGAGCACCGCGATGTGCGAGCCGCGCCCGGCCTCGACGATGAAGAGGATGCCGCCGTAGAACTCGGTCATCGACTGCCTGACCCCGCTGCGGCCGTCACCGAACTCGGCGGAGGCGCCGTGCGAGAGGCTCTGGATCCCCGCCGCGATGGCGGCGAGCTGGTCGGCCTTGTCGACCGAGAGTTCGGGGGTGTGGCAGATCTTGAGCCCGTCACCGGAGAGCAGCAGCGCGTGCCTGGCGTGCGGCGTGCGGGCGAGCAGCTGTTCCAGCAGCCAGCCCAGCTGCGCGGGAGTGGAGGTAGTCATCGATCGTTCTCCAGGGCGGGGGAGGAGGGGGAGTGCGGCGGCGCGACGACGTCGTCGCGGCCGGTGACCGCACGCTGGAAGGCGCCGAGCGCGGAGGGCTCGACCGTGTGCGCGGTACCGGCGGCCGCGGCCGGGGCGGCATCGGCGCCGAGCCCGGCGGGGTGCACGGCCGCGAGCGTGCTGCCGCGGCGGCGCTTGGGCAGCGGTGCGTCGCCGTCGGGCAGCGCGGCCGGTTCGGCCTCGGCGCGCTCGACGGCCAGTGCTGCCTCCGCCGGTCCGGCGGGGGCGAGCTGGGGGCGGCGGGTGCGATCCACCCGCGCGGTGAGGTCACGCGGCACCACGATCACCACGGCGGTGCCGCCGATGGCCGAAGGCCGGTAGGAGACGGTGAGGCCGTGCTTGCGGGCCAGGTGCCCGACGACGGCGAGACCGAGCCTGGTGCCGGTGAGCGAGGCGAGGTCGCCCGAGGAGATGCCGCGGCCGTCGGCGCCGGCGCCGGAGACCGCGAACTCGGCGCGGCGCAGCGCGGACTCGCTCATCACCAGGCCGCTGTCCTCGACGGTGACGACCACGCCCGCGGGCACCTCGGCGGCGTAGACGTGCACCTCGGTGGTGGGCGGGGAGAAGTTGCAGGCGTTGTCGAGCAGCTCGGCGAGCGCGTGCATGACGCCCTCGGCGGCGTGCCCGGCGATCCCGACGTCGGCGACCGCGCGCAGCCGGACCCGCTGGTACCCGGCGACCCGGCCCATCGCGCCGCGCAGGATGGATTCCATCGCGATCGGCTTGGCCCAGCGCCGCCCGGAGCGGGCGCCGGAGAGCACCGCGATGCTGTCGGCGAGCCGCCCGGCCTGGGCGGTGCGGTGGTCGAGGTGCAGCAGGTCGGCCAGGACCTTGGGGTCGGCGTGCCGGTGCTCCATCTCGCGCAGCTCGGCCAGCATGCTCGTGGTCATGGCCTGCATCCGCCCGGCGGCGCCCGCGAAGGCGGCCATGGCGGCGGCCCTCCGGTGCTCGCTCGCCCTGGCGCGGCCGACCGCGTCGTCGGTGGTGGCGCCGTCCTGGGCGCGCTCGGCCTCGGCGCCCGCCGCCCGGTGCTCGGCCTCGGCGATCCGCTCCTGCGCGGCCAGCACCCTGGCCTCTGCGGCGGCGACCGCGGCCGCGGCGTCGGCGGCCTTGCGGTGGAAGCGCAGCCCGATGAGCACCGCGACGGTGAACAGCAGCCCGCCCGCCGCGCCGACCACGGAGAGGATGACCCTGGTGTCACCGGAGGTCAGCACGCCCGGCGGCACCACCAGCCCGACGATGACCACCACGATCGACAGCAGCGCCACCACGAGGGGGCGCGACCCTGGGCTCGCGGGCTCGCTCGCCCGCGGCTTGGAAGAATCCGACACGTCCTGCACTTTCGCGCTCGCCGGAGGGCGTCGTGTCGGCGCCTCCGACCCTTGCTGCGGCGATCTGGATAACCGAAGTCGCAGCCCGGCAAGCAGATCCGAAAATTTCGCGGTTGAGAATAGCGGCCACGGGGTGAAGGCGCCACTCCTGTTCCGGTGAGCGGGGCGGAACCCGCCCACAGGGCCGGAAAGGTGTATCGCCCTGGTCGGACGCCCAGGTTCGGGACGGTGCGCAGGGCGGCTTCGAGCCGGTCCGGGGGCGTGGGGGCGTGCCGGTGCCGCGTCGCGTGAGCGCGGCCAGGTCAGCGCGAGTCGGTGGCCCCGAGCGCGGCGGCGCCGACGCAGGCGAAGATGTCCTCGGTGTGTTCGTCGGTGCTGCCGATGGTGATGGCGACCACGACATAGCCTGTGCCGAACGAGGCCGACGCCACCTCCGAGATCCCGGTGTCCGACCAGGCCCACTTGGTGCCGAGGACACCGGGCAGCTCGGCGGTGCCCCAGTTCTGCTCGGTGCCGTCGGCGGCGACCGGCGCGGCGTCGGCCATCCACTCCAGGATCGGTGAATCCCGGTCGCCGTCGAGCTTGGCGAGCAGGAAGCCGGCCACGTCGGCGGTGCTGGTGGTGGAGGTGCCCCAGTAGCCGCCTCCGGTGTCGGTGAGCCCGTACTCGGCGGCGACCGCGTTCACCGCGTCCGGGTAGGCGGCGTCGAGGGTGTCGGCCGCGGCGTCGTCGGAGAAGCGGATGGCGCGCTCGCCCGCCGCCCGGTCCGCCGCCGCGTCGGTGCCGTGCCGCACGGCGTAGTCGACGAGGTACAGCTTGGCCAGCGAGAGCGCGGCGCGCGGTTCGTGCTCGTTGGCGGAGCCCGATCCCGCTCCGCGCAGCGTGCGGGTCGAGAACGCGGTTCTGGACGGCACGTCCACGGTGGCGACGACCGGCGACGCGGGATCGGCATCGGCGACCGGGGCGGGAAGGACGCAGCAGATACCGACGGCGAGCGCGGTACAGAGCAGCCGAGCGGACACGGGAACCTCCGGCGGAACGGGTGACGCGTGCCGGTGGGTCACCGGGGGCGGATGGAAACCACATGCCCGGGTTCGCGGCGGCGAGACCTGGGCGCGGCCCCGCGTCGGGCCGCTGCGCGGAGCCCGGCCGCGATGGCGAACTCGGAGCAAAGTAGCACGATCCGGCGCGGGCGGCCCGCTACGGCCGATACCGCCTCGGCCCGAGGTCTCAGCCGGGCAGCACCATGTCCGCGACGGCGGCGCTCGCCCCGGCGAAGACGTCGGCGGTGTGCTCGTCGGTGCTGCCGGTGGTGTGCGCGACGACGACGAAGCCGGGGCCGAAGGAGGCGGAGGCGACCTCGGTGACGCCGGTGTCGGACCAGGCCCACTTGGTGCCGATGACGCCGGGGAGGTCGGCGGTGCCCCAGTCCTGCTCGGTGCCGTCGGCGGCGGTGGGGGCGGCGGTGGCCATCCAGAGCAGCAGCGGCGAGTCGGGGTCGCCGGTCTCCTTGGCGAGCAGGAAGGTGGCGACGTCGGCGGTGCTGGTGGTCGCCGACCCCCAGTAGCCGCCGCCGGTCTGCGCGAGCCCGAACTCGGCGGCGATCGCGGCGATGGCCTGCGGGTAC
The DNA here is from genome assembly GCF_042667085.1 of Nocardia sp. NPDC057353. NCBI lineage: Bacteria > Bacillati > Actinomycetota > Actinomycetes > Mycobacteriales > Nocardiaceae > Nocardia > Nocardia sp. NPDC057353. The sequence continues at coordinate 102,473 of NZ_JBHVAK010000007.1, read as the reverse complement.
CTGGCGCCGAGGATGTCGGCGGCGACGTCGTCGGAGTAGCGGATGGCGCGTTCGGCGGCGGCGCGGTCGGCGGGGGAGCCGTCGCCGTGCCGGACCGCGTAGTCGGCGAGGTAGAGCTTGGACAGCGAGAGCGCGGTGCGCGGCTGGTTCTCGGTGCCGGTGCCCCAGCCACCCATCGGGGTCCGCGCGGAGAAGGCGGTGCGCGCGGGGACGGCGGCGTCGGCGTCCGGGTCGGCGGCGGCGAGCGGGGCGCCGTGGAGGCAGGCGCCGACGACGACACCGGCGAGAACGAAACGGCGAGCGAACACGAGAGCCTCCGGGTATGCGGTTGTTCGCCGGTCGATAACCGGCGTCGATGCCCTCCGCTTGCCCCCGGCGCCGTCCCGGAAACCCTCGTTTGCCCACCCGACCCTCGGGTAGCCGCCCGGCGAACGGCGACGGGAGGAGATCCGGATGAGCATCGTCGACAAGACCGTCGGCACCGCCGTACAGGGCCTGAACACCCTGGCGAGCACTGTTTTCGGCAGTAAAGGCCAACGCACGCAAGCGATCACGATCGAGCGGCCGCGCGCCGAGGTGGAGCGGTTCTGGCACGACCCCGAGCAGCTGTCCCGCGTGCTCGGCACGGTCGGCGAGGTCAGGCCGCGCGGCAGCGACGGCTACACCTGGGTGCTGCACGCCGACCCGGACGTGGAGTGGGAGACCACCCTGTCCACCGACGCCGACGGGTTGCGCTTCAGCACCGCCGACGACCCCGACGGCCCGCACATCCGGCTGACCTTCGCCGAGGCCCCCGCCGACCGCGGCACCGAGGTGACCGCCCTGGTGGCGGCACCGGCTCCCGGAATCCTCACCGACGCCGCCGTTTTCAAGGTGCTGTACCGGGCGCGGGCACTGCTGCAGACCGGGGAGATCCCGACCCTGCAGCCGCAGCCCGCCGCCCGCGACGCGGACCGCTGACCGACAAGGAGACACCCCGAATGCGCGCACTCGTCTGGAACGGCGTGAACGACCTCGCGGTCGAGACCGTGGACGACCCCACCCCGCTGAACCCGCACGACGCGATCGTGAAGGTCACGCTGACCACCACCTGCGGCTCCGACCTGCACTTCATCGACGGCTACCTGCCCGGCATGCGCGCGGGCGACGTCTTCGGCCACGAGTTCACCGGCGAGGTCGTCGAGGTGGGGTCGGCGGTGCGGGAGCGCCGGATCGGCGACCGGGTGACGGTGCCGTCCTTCATCTCCTGCGGTTCGTGCTGGTACTGCCGCCACGACCTGCCGTCGGCCTGCGACACCACCAACCCCAATGCCGAGCTGCAGCAGCCGCTGCTGGGTCACCCGACCGGCGGGATCTACGGCTACACCCATCCCTTCGGCGGCTACCAGGGCTCGCACGCGGAGTACGTGCGGGTGCCCTTCGCCGACGTGAACGCCTTCGTCGTCCCGGACGGCGTCACCGACGAGCAGGCGCTGTTCCTCTCCGACGCGGTGCCGACCGGGCTGATGGGCGCCGATTTCTGCGACATCAGCCCCGGTGACGTGGTCGCGGTGTGGGGCGGCGGCGGGGTCGGGCTGATGGCGGCCCGCTCGGCGCTGCTGCTCGGCGCGGAGCGGGTGATCGTGATCGACCGGATCCCGGAGCGCCTCGCGCTGGCCGAGCAGAAGGTCGGCGCCGAGGTGATCGACTACAGCGCGGTGGACAGCGTGCAGGACGCGCTGCGCGAGGCCACCGGCGGGCGCGGCCCGGACGCGGTGATCGAGGCGGTCGGGATGGAGGCGCACGGCACCGGCGTGCAGCAGCTCTACGACCGGGCCAAGCAGGCGCTGCGGCTGGAGACCGACCGGGCGACCCCGCTGCGCGAGGCGATCCTGGCCTGCCGCAAGGGCGGGGTGGTGTCGGTGCTCGGCGTCTACGGCGTCACCGACAAGTTCCCGATGGGCGCGCTCACCAACAAGAGCCTCACGCTGCGCACCGCCCAGCAGCACGGGCAGCGCTACGTGCCGCGCATGTTCGACTACGTCCAGCAGGGCGACCTCGACCCGTCCTGGCTGATCACCCACGACCTGCCGCTGGCCGACGCGGTGCGCGGCTACGACCTGTTCAAGAACAAGAAGGACGGCTGCGTGCGCGCGGTGTTCCGCCCGTGAGCGCGGCGGCGATCGCGGGCAGCCGCGGGATCAGCAGGTGGTCGATGTCGGCCTCGAAACCGTGCCTGCGGTCGGCGTAGAGGTCGACGACCGCGATCGGGCCGGTGCCGTCGCGCACCGGCAGGCTGTAGCTGGAGCCGAGGCCGAGCAGCCGCAGCTCCACCGCCCACTCGCTCCAGCGCTGGGCCCGCCGAAGGTCGGGCACGGAGACCGGCTTGCCGGTGCGCAGCGCCTCCAGCCCGGGGGATCCGCCCCAGATGAGCTGGGCCTGCTCGACCAGCCGGGCGCGCGGTGACGACCACGCCGCCACCACAGTCTCGTCGCCGCTGATCGCGGTGACGCCGACCAGCGGGTCGCCGGGCACCAGCTCGGCCAGGTTCGCGGCGAGGGCGAGAAGCGGGTCGGCCGGTGTGCGCCGTTCGCTGATCGTTTCGGTCATGGTGCCCCTTCCGGGGTGCCCGCGTGCAGGGGCACCGTCCGTCCAGGGTGGCCGGTGCGGGCGGCTCGCCGCAGCACCGGCCGCGAACCCTTCGCCCCGAGGTATCCGGGAAACGAAGCGACGAAACACGTCCGGGCCGGCCCCGAAGGACCGGCCCGGACGGCTCAGCGGCGGATCAGCGCAGGTCGAACCGATCGTTCTCGGCGACCTTGGCCCACGCGGCGACGAAGTCGTTCACGAACTTCGCGGCCCCGTCGTTCTGGGCGTAGACCTCGGCGACGGCGCGCAGCTGCGAGTGCGAGCCGAAGACCAGGTCGTTGGCGGTGGCGGTGTAGACGGCCGCGCCGCCCTTCGTGCCCTCGTAGACGTTCTCCTCGGACTTCGAGGCCTTCCACTCGATGTCCTGGTCGAGCAGGTTGACGAAGAAGTCGGTGGAGAGCACGCCCGGCCGGTCGGTGAAGACGCCGTGCTGCTTGCCCGCGTAGTTGGCGCCGAGCACGCGCAGCCCGCCGATCAGCACGGTGAGCTCGGGGGCGGTGACGTCGAGCAGGTAGGCGCGGTCCAGCAGCAGCCGCTCCAGCGGCGCCTTCTCACCCGGGCGGACGTAGTTGCGGAAGCCGTCGGCACGCGGCTCGAGCACCGCGAACGACTCCACGTCGGTGTCCTCCTGGGCGGCGTCGGTGCGCCCGGGGGAGAACGGGACGGTGATCTCGTGGCCCGCGTCCTTCGCCGCCTTCTCCACGGCCGCGTTGCCCGCAAGCACGATGGTGTCGGCCAGCGAGATCTTCTTGCCGCCGGTAGCGGAGGCGTTGAAGTCCTGCTGGATCTGCTCCAGGACCGGGAGCACCTTGGCCAGCTCGGCGGGCTCGTTGACCTCCCAGTTCCGCTGCGGGTCGAGCCGCAGCCGCGCGCCGTTGGCGCCGCCGCGGTAGTCGGTGCTACGGAAGCTCGCCGCCGCCGCCCACGCCGTCTTGACCAGCTGCGCGACCGAGAGCCCGGACTCGAGCACCTTGGCCTTGAGCGCGGCGACGTCCTGCTCGCCGACCAGCTCGTGGTCGACGTCCGGGACCGGGTCCTGCCACAGCTGCGGCTCGGGCACCCAGGGGCCGAGGTAGCGGCTGATCGGGCCCATGTCGCGGTGCAGCAGCTTGTACCAGGCCTTGGCGAAGGCCTCGGCGAGCTGCTCGGGGTGGTCCAGCCAGCGGCGGGTGATCTCGCCGTAGATCGGGTCCTCGCGCAGCGCCAGGTCGGTGGTGAGCATGCCGGGGGCGCGGCGCGGGCCGTCGAACGGGTCGGGGACGGTGCCCTCGCCCGCGCCGTCCTTCGGCTTCCACTGCCAGGCACCGGCCGGGCTCTTGTGCAGCTCCCACTCGTAGCCGTACAGGTTCTGCAGGAACCCGTTGCTCCACTGGGTCGGGGTGGAGGTCCAGATGACCTCGAGCCCGGAGGTGATGGCGTCGCCCGCCTTGCCGCTGCCGTGCGCGCTCTTCCAGCCCAGGCCCTGCTGCTCGATCGGCGCGCCCTCGGGCTCGACGCCGACCAGGTCGGGGTTGCCCGCGCCGTGGGTCTTGCCGAAGGAGTGGCCGCCGATGATCAGCGCGGCGGTCTCCTCGTCGTTCATCGCCATCCGGCCGAAGGTCTCGCGGATGTCCTTGGCGGCGGCCAGCGGGTCCGGGCGGCCGTTCGGGCCCTCGGGGTTGACGTAGATGAGCCCCATCTGGACCGCGCCGAGCGGGCCGGAGAGCTCGCGCTCGCCGCTGTAGCGCTCGTCGCCGAGCCAGGTGTCCTCCGGGCCCCAGAAGACCTCCTCCGGCTCCCACACGTCGGCGCGGCCGAAGGCGAAGCCGAAGGTCTGGAAGCCCATGTCCTCGAGCGCCACGTTGCCCGCGAGGACCAGCAGGTCGGCCCAGGAGATGCTGTTGCCGTACTTCTGCTTGACCGGCCACAGCAGCCTGCGCGCCTTGTCCAGGTTGCCGTTGTCGGGCCAGCTGTTCAGCGGGGCGAAGCGCTGCGCGCCCTGCCCGCCGCCGCCGCGGCCGTCGGCGATCCGGTAGGTGCCGGCGGCGTGCCAGCTCAGGCGGATGAACAGGCCGCCGTAGTGGCCGAAGTCGGCGGGCCACCAGTCCTTGGAGTCGGTCAGCACCGCGGTGACGTCGGCCTTGAGCGCGTCGACGTCGAGCTTGGCGAATTCCTTCGCGTAGTCGAAGTCCGCGCCGAGCGGGTTCGACTTGGTGGAGTGCGCGTGCAGCACGGAGAGGTCGATCTGCTCCGGCCACCAGTCCTGGTTGGTGCGCGGCCGGTGCTCGGTGTGCGCGGTCGGCGACTTGAGCGCCGGGTTCTCGCTCTCGCTGTTGCTGCTCGTGGCAGTGTCGGGAGCGGGCGGACGGCTATCGGATGTCACGACGTTCCTTCCTGAGGGGGTTGAGGGCTGCGGTTCAGGCCTTGCAAGCGGGGCAGCGGCCCCAGTAGATGACCTCGGCCTCGTCGATCGAGAAGCCGTGGTCGTCGGTCGCGGTCAGGCACGGGGCCGGGCCGGTGGCGCAGTCGACGTCGGCGATCGCGCCGCAGTTGCGGCACACCACGTGGTGGTGGTTGTCGCCGACCCTGGTCTCGTAGCGGGCGACCGATCCGAGGGGCTGGATGCATCGGATCAGGCCGACCGCGGTGAGGGTGTGCAGCGAGTCGTAGACCGCCTGGTGCGAGACCGCCGCGAGGCGGTCGCGCACCGCGCGGATGATGGAATCCGTGTCGGCGTGCGGGTTTTCGTGCACCGCGCTGAGCACCGCCATGCGCGGTGCGGTCACGCGAAGCGACCTTCCCCGCAGCATCTGCTGGAACTCCGTCGCTGTCGGCACAATGGAGAGTCTCGTTCTTTCTTTGGAACGAGTCAAGTGTTTGCGGTGGAATTGATCACGCCGCGCACAACCCTCGCGCGGCGGTGAACCGGGTCTCAGAACAAGATCACCGGGGCGAGAGCGGTGGGGGCGGGCCGGGCCGCCCCCACCGGGTCAGACGGCGACCGGCTCGGACCAGTCGATGCGGTAGCGCTGCTCGGTGCCGAGGATCTTCTCCGGGTCCATCAGGCGCATGGCGATCGGCATGAGCAGGTTCATGACCACCCGGACGACCGGCCCCGGCGCCTTGCTGTGGTTGATCTTCGCGGCGCGGGCGGCGATGCCCTCGACGCGCGGGCGGCGAAGCGCCTCGTAGGCGGCGAAGGCGGCGGGATGGGGCAGGTCGCGCAGGCAGCGGGCAAGCTCGACGGCGCTCTCGATGGCCAGCGAGGCGCCCTGGCCGGAACTGTTGGACGGCGCGTGCACGGCATCGCCGACCAGGACCAGGCGGTCGCGGTGCCAGCGCGGAACCGGCGGCATGATGTGCAGCGCGCCCCAGACCTCCAGCGTCTCGACGGTGGTGGCGCCGGCGAGCGCGGCGCCGGGGGTGTCGTCGGCGTAGGCCTCGCGCAGGGTGCGCAGCCACCGCTCGGCGGGGATCGCCCTGGCCGCGCTGGAGCTCAGGTATTCGGGGTGCGGCAGGTTGGTGCCCCACATCACCCGCCCGTCGCCGAGCGGGCAGTACAGGTAGTAGGCGCGCTTCCCGTAGGCGAACTGCATGGTGCCCGCCGGAATGCCGACGTCGCACGGGACGACCGCGCCGAAGCCGAGCATGCCGGTGTAGTCCGGCCCGGGCGCGGCGGGGTCGATCAGCCCGCGGACCGCGGAGCGGATCCCGTCGGCCCCGACGAGGATGTCGGCGGTGGCGGTGCGGCCGTCGGCGAAGCGGGCGATGACCCCGTCGCCGTGCTCGTCGACCCCGGTCAGCCGGGCGCCGAACTCGAACGGCACGCCCGCGGCGGCCGCGTTCTCGTGCAGCACCCGGAGCAGCTCACCGCGGTCGACCAGCGACAGCGGCGGCAGGTCGTCGAGGCCGGGCAGCTCGTGGGTGTGGCGCCCGACCGACATGCGGGTGCGGTGCACCGGGACGCCGATGGCGCGCACGGCGTCACCGGCGCCGACGATATCGAGCGCGGCCAGGCCGTTCGGGGCGAGCGCGAGCCCGGAGCCGGGAGCCGCGCTCCCGGCCGGGTACGCCTCGTGCACGCTGACGTCGATGCCCGCCAGGCGCAGTGCGGTGGCGGTAACGGTTCCGGCGATGCCGCCACCGGCGACGATCGCGGTGCGGATTGCGGGGGTGGACATGGGGTGCTCCTGTTTCGGGCAGCCCGAACCGTCCCGCGTGCCCACCCGGATATCCTCGGGGTGCCAGCCTCGTGGCCGGGTGCGCATCGCGGGCGCGGTTCGAGACGGTTGATCCGGGCTCGGCGGCGGTGTTGCCGCACCGCCGCCGGGTCCGGTGTGCGTATCCGCGGGCGTCGCCCGCGCGGTGACTTCCGCTCAGGCTGGTTCCGTCGGCCCCCTGACGGGGTCGAAGACAGCGCGGTTGAGGCTGCGCCAGGTGTCGACCTCGGGGAAGGTGCCGTCGGCGAGTTCGGCGCGCAGCCCGCGCACCCACTCCAGCTCGGCCGCGAGCATGGCGGTGCCGAACTCGGTCTCGATCAGGAACAGCCGCGGCAGCCCCTCGACCGCGCCGACCTGGGCGCGGATCTCGGCGAGCGTCCGCTCCAGCGCGGCGGCGCGCTGCTCGAGCAAGGTTTCGACCTCGTCCGGAGGGAGCACGGCGAGCACCGATAGCCCGGCCACGAAGCGGCTCTGCTCGCGCTGCGGGCGGGCAACCAGGTCGCGGGTCCAGTCGACGAGTTCGGTGCGCCCGGCGTCGGTGATGCGGTAGATCACCCGCTCCGGCCGGGCGCCCGCGCGTTCGCTGCCCACGATCTCCAGGAATCCGGCCTTCGCCATGTTGCGGACGACCGTGTAGAGCGAGCCCCACTTGATGTCCATGTCCTGGTCTTTGCCGCGCGAGCGCAGGGTGGCGGCGATCTCGTAGCGGTGCATGGGGCGCTCGACCATGACCGAGAGCACCGCCAGCGCCAGCAGGTTGTCGACCTTGCGCGCGCCCACGATCCCACCTCCTTACTCGCCGACGAATATACGCCCGCGAGTAGAGAAGCGGAATCCGGGAGCACCCCCAGTAGTCGCTCAGAACTGTTGATTGCCGTAGGCGTGGAACCAGGCCGCGATCTGATCGTGGTCGGCAGTCCTGGCCAGGATCAGCAGGAGCAGTACGCGTGCCTTCTTCGGGGCGAGGTCGCCCCCGCTGACGACGCCGATATTCGGGTCGACGGTGACCGCGCCGGAGCCGTAGGCGTTGGTGGCGACCAGGGCGACGCCCTCGGCCGCCATCGCAGCGGCCGCCTGGTCGGGTGCGGGTGTGCCCGCGAAGACGATGCCCCTGGCGCCCGCCGCGACGGCCGCAGTGATGGGCTCGGCGGGAGCACCGAGATAGCTGTGGGCGATATCGACGCGGGGGAGGGCGTCGCGGTCCATCATGGCCAGGTCGAACGGCGTGGCCCAGCGGGCGGGATCGGCACAGTCCAGGACGCGGGCCGGGGCGCGCTGCAGGCGGATGCCCGCTTGGTCGATGGTGCCGAGGTCGCCGTACTCGCGGGTGGTGAAGGTGTGCACCCGCGCCGAATCGGTCTTCGTGACGTCGCGAGCCGGGAAGATCTGATCGTTGAGGGTGACGACCGTGCCGAAACAGGCGGTCCGGTTGCTCGCCGCCAGGCGAATCGCGTTGTACAGGTTGGCCGGACCGTCGCTGCCGAGCGCGGACCAGGGGCGCATCGCACCGGTCACCACGACCGGTTTCGTACTGCGGACGGTCAGGTCGAGGAAGTAGCTCAGCTCCTCCATGGTGGCCGAACCTGTGCTGACGACAGCGGAGTCGTGATCGTCGAGCCGGCGATCGACCAGCCGCGCCAGATCGTAGAGGTCGTCCACGCTGTAGTCGCCGGATCCCTTCTGCCCGAAATCCTCGGTCGACAGCATCGCGAGATCGCCGATCTCGGGACGGAGCGAGTCGACGAGATCGGCGATCGGGAGGGTGCCTGGCCGATAGGTCTCGAAATCCGTGCGCCGATCGGAAGTACCGGCGATGGTGCCGCCGAGACCGATCACCGCTACCCGCTGCACGGTCTGCGCCGACGCGCAACCTGCCGAGCCGAGCACGATTCCGGCGCCTGCGACGGTTCCGACGAGAGCGATCACCGCGGCGATCCTCGAGACTGTGGACATGCGCGTCAGGCTACGAACGCCCCGTCCACGAGCGCATCACTCCCCGGTGGTACCTCGATCCGATACCGAGGTACCGCCCGGCGCCGTCTCCGTCGCACAGCGGTCCTGCGGCGAGCGGCCGCGCGTGGCCGCCAGCGTCCCCAGCAGGGTGAGCGCCTCGCTGCTCGCCGACCCCGGCTCGGCGTGGTAGACGACCAGCTCCTGCCCCGGGCTGGAGCGCACGTCGAAGGTCTGCATGGTCAGCGTCAGCGGCCCGACGTCGCGGTGCTGGAACCGCTTGCTCTCCAGCGCTTTCCCGCGCGCGTCGTGGCGGCCCCACAGCTCGGCGAAGTCCGGGCTCGCGGCGAGCAGTTCGGCCAGCACCTGCCGGATGCGCGGATCGTCCGGCGCCTTGCCGTGGTTCAGCCGGAACCCGGCGACGGTGTTGCGGGCGACCTCGTGCCAGTCGCGGTAGAAGGTGCGCGCGGCGGGGTCGGTGAAGACCACGTGCACGAGGTTCGTCGAGTGTGCCCAGCCGTGGAACAGGATGTCGGCGATCGGGTTCGACGCGAGCACGTCGTAGGCGCGGTTGTAGACCACGGCCGGGTTGTCCGGCCAGGCCGCCAGCAGCGCCGCCAGGCTCGGGTCGACCCAATCTGGTCCGGTCGCCGCGCGCGCCCGCGGCCCGAGCCCGGCCAGCCGGAACAGATGCTCGCGGGCATCGTCGCCCAACCGCAGGGCCGCCGCCAGCGCCCCGACGACCTGCGCCGACGGGGTCCGCTCCCGGCCCTGTTCCAGCCGAACATAGTAGTCGACGGAGATTCCGGCTAGCAGCGCGACCTCTTCGCGCCGCAACCCCGGCACCCGCCGGTACCCGGTGCTCGGCAGGTTCACCGCGGCCGGGTCGAGCTGGGCGCGCCGTGCTTTGAGATAGGCGCCGAACTGCGTGGAAGCCATGAGTTCGAGGGTAGGCGAGGGTGCGGGGGAGAGCCTGGGTGTGCTGCTCCCAGGAACTTCTCGCCCTGCCGATGAAGACCACATGCACGAGGTAAGTCGAGTGTGCCCAGCACCTCCTCGCGATTTTGAATCACGTTGACCGGTGATCGTCACGCCCAAGCTGGTCGGGCGCACCTGCGTCCGATAATCTCATCTGCAAGAATCCGTGGACATGGACGAGACGCACGCGGGACTTGTTGTCTGGGACGTCGACGGCACTCTGATTCCTGCGGATCTGCGGTGGTTGAGGCGGGCTGTGGCCCGCACTTACCACCTCGATGAGTCGGCGGTCGTGTTCCCCACATCGCGCGTTCACGGCTACACCGACGAGTCGATCGTCATCGACACGGCTATCGCCTCCGGAGTCGCCGAGGCGACGGCGGAGCAAGGTTTCGGTCGCTACGCAGACGTGCTCATGGACGTCATGGCTCAGGGCAAGGCGGAGTTTGCCCGTGATCAGGCTGCATACCCCGGCGCTGCCGACACCATTGCCGCGCTGGCGGAGAACGGGTTCGTCCAGACCGTCCTTACTGGCAACCTTCGTGTATCGGCCGAATTCAAGCTCAAGGTCGCGGGTCTCGCCGCAGACCTCGACCTGGACCTCGGCGCGTTCGGTTCAGATGCGCGCGAGCGGTTTGATCTGCCCGCCTTCCTTGCCGACCGCTTCCGGGCACGGTTCGAATATCCGCTCGACCCGGCCAAGACCGTGATCGTCGGCGACGCGCCGAACGACATCGCGACCGCCCGTCACGCAGGCTTCGGGGTCGTCGCAGTAGCGCACAGACTGCCAGCCGACGAGTTGGCTCAGCATTCACCTGACGGGATAGTCAGCCGTCTGGAACCCGATGAGGTCGTGCAGGCGATCCAGGTAGCGATGGAGTCGATCAAGAGTCGTTGATGCTGGCGACTCGTTCCCGCATCGCCAGCACGGGCCGTTCGTCCTGCCACGGGGCCATCCGTTCGATCGCTCTTTGCGCCCGTTCGATTCCGCGGTGATTGCCCATGGTCGCCAACGCGTCGTAGGTATCACCGAGGATCCGGCAACCCTCTTCCAGTTCGCCGGACAACGCATAGGCGCTGGCGAGGTCCACCCGTGCGGCGAGATCGACATTCGGGCTGTCTCGTCGGGGTGCGTCCAACGCTTCGGTCAGTGCAGCGATTGCCCGCTTCGGTTGGCCGAGCAGCAGTTGGCACGTACCGACGTAAACCTGGATTCGTGTCGTGGTCCAATCGCTGAACAACCCCGTCAGATTGGTCTCATCGACATCCTCGGCGGCTCGCTGGGCGCGGTGAAGCGCGTTCTCGCATTCCTCTCGTAGTTCCAGCACCGCATAGGCTTGCGCTTGCTCGGCCCCGATGCGTGCTCGCGCCGCGGGTGGCAGGAGGTCGGAGACTGTGGCCGCCTCCTTCAAGACTCGGAGCCCGATCACGACATCGCCATCGGAACCGATCAACGTCGCAGCATCGGAGCGCAGGTTGCTTTCGAATATCCGCGCGACTGCGCCCATGGTCCGGTCCTGTAGTCGATCCGCCAGCTTGCGGGCGAAGGCGCAATGCGTCAGCGCCATCGACCGATCACCGATCGCGCTCCACATGCGGCTCGCCACAATGGAGGTTTCGCCCAGCAAAGCCCCAGCATGGCGCTTCGTACGTTCGTTCGTTGCAGCGCGAAATAGGGCTGATACGGCATCTCGATGAGCCTCGATCGGGCCGATCAGCGCATGAGGAGCGATGCTTTGACGCTGACCCGCCAGCAAATTGGTGATGACGGCGAAGCTATCCAGGGACTTCTCCGCTATCGCTTGCGCACGCATCGACGACACACCGAAGTCGAGTGCTCCATCCAACGCCGGGTTTACGTACGCAGGGACTTCCCGGTCGCTGTCCACCGATGACCCGATGTCGTCGGTACGGATGGCCGCTACGCTCGTCGTTCGTGTCGTGAGCTTGCGCGGCGACAGCGGATGTCGGGCTCGCCACGCGGCTTCCCCCTCCGCCACGATCTGATCGAACCGCGTCCTGTCCTCCGGCGTCGCGTACTTCGAATAGACGCTGTCGAGCATCGATTGCGTCAGCGTCCTGGGCACTACTGCGCTCAACCCCGTACGCCAGTTGTTCACCGTGGTTGTCTCGATACCGAGTAGCGCGGCGAAATCCCGGATGGATCTGCGCATCGCCTCTTGCAGTGCAACCGCTTCGAATCCGGTCCAACCCCGCCCGCGAATCGTCATCACCCCATTTTCCGGCCCTGACCTGGGAAATGCTCACGAAATGCCTACGCTACCCCACCACTAGACCGTTTCTATCGATATCGCTGGCAGGCCACGATCGGAACCGAGCACGTCGAAGGGGAATCCAGCAGGCGACACCGCCGGCCGGGTGCTTCCAATCGTTCGAGAATGTCACCCAGGAGGGCCGTATGCGCGATTTCGGACGAGCCGAACCGGGCGCACCGCCAGCCAGGAGCGCGCGTGCATTGCTCGTTCAGTGCGAACGCCGGACGCCCGGCGCAAGCGACTACTCCCGACTGCTTATCAGTCTCTTCACGGACGAGCTGATCACGGTCCCTGACGCCACCACCTACGCAGGCAGGCCACCGGCGGAGACAACCGCCGAGCTGATTGCCCGTAGCCGGGCTATCGATGGCATCACCGAGGCGCGAGGAGGTCGGGCGGCCCGCTGATGACGACCGACAACGCACAGAGCCGATGCCTGTACTACCGCCACACATGCCACCTCCCCGCCACGGTGGATCCAGCCACCGGCGCGATCAACGTGCGAGTCGGCCTGGTGTGGGCAATCGAAATGCCGAGCCACCTCGGACAGCTGGTCAAAATCGACCTTGACAGACGCCGACAGGGCGGAGGCCCGATCCTCTGTCATCCACGCCGCGCTACCTGGACGTTCCTCACTCGCTCCCAGGTGCCCGCCGGAGTTCTCACCCACGAGGCCCGGCTGTGGGGCCGCAACCGGGTTGTGATTCTTCAACCAGGCATACAGGTTGCACTGCCCTCGCCAGAGGGTCGCGGAATCTTCTACCGGGGATGGATCAACGCGACGCAGAGCCCGTATCGCCCGTCCGGTCTCGCAGTTCTGAACTCGGTCAGAAGCGTCCTGCTCACGGCGAAGCGGAGCCCGGCAACGACGACCTACGCGCCCGTCCGCTCCTACCGCTGAAAGCACTACGTACCCGCCCCAAGACTGGCGGGCCTGCGGCCCGCCCCCGAACCCCTGGCCAGGGAAACCGAAGAAATCACCGAAGAAGGGAAACCGAACCAATGAGCACGGTGAAGGACAACTCGCTCACCGCGGACGCGGTCGCGCGCACCGCGAACGACTCGGACGCCGTCGACGCGGTGGTGCAGCAGCGCATCGCGCAGTTCCGCAGCGACGACAACGCGACCATGATGGGCGGCTGGACCTGACGGTCCGGCTGACCGGCAATCAGTAGCCGGGCGGGCGGCGGTCTGGGCAGTATTCCGCCGCCCGCCCTTTCGCCTCATTTCACCGATCGGAGTTCCGCAATGCACTTTCTCAACGTCGGCCACGCCTACGAAAACATCGCCAGATACACCCGCGCCGTCACCGGCGAAGCACCCGACACCGCCGTCCTCCACGCGGCCTACCGCGAAGCGGTCAGCCGACATCGCCCGATCGCCGCACCGCGCGAGGGCACACGAATCCACCACGAGACCAGCGAATGGGGCGACTACCTGCGGGACGCCGACGTCTTCGACGGCATCTTCAAGGGCCTGCGCCCGTCCACCTCCGACGAGCAGATCACATGGCCGGGTGAAGTGACCGCCGCCGTCATGTACGTACGCGACCTCAACCCCGACCTCGGCAGGCTGGTCGACCTGCTCGTCACCGACATCATCCTGCTGCCGTCCGACAGCACCGGCGGCGGCTCGGCCGCCCACCTGCCCGGCCTCGTGGCACTGAGCCCGGCACCGAACTGGACCGTCTTCGACTTCGCGGAATCCCTTGTCCACGAGAGCATTCACCTGAACCTGTTCGCCGGGGACATGGTGCACGGGCTCTACACCAAGCCCACGAGCGAATTCGCCGCCGACAAGTACCGCGTCCTGTCCGCAGTGAAGTTCGACCAGCTGCGACCGCTGGACCGGGCGTTCCACTCGGCGGTCGTGGCCGTCCCGCTGATGTGGATGCAGCACCAGCGCGGGGAGACCGAGCTGGTGGACAAGTTCACCGTCTCGCTGCGGGACTGCTGCCAGGGCCTCAACGACAAGCGGCACCTGTTCACCCCCTACGGCAAGCTTCTCGTCCACCAGCTCTGCGAGTTCGCTTTCTCGCTGGACTGGGACTACGTCGAAGAGTCCATCTCAGGCGAAAACTTCTCCACCTACGCCGTCACGGTCCCGGCCTGAACCGGGTCACCATTCCACGTCGATGCCGACCTCTCGGGCCAGGCTCCCCGCCAGCCCGAGCAGGTCGTCACCGCGCACCCGCGCCCCCTTCAAGCCGGCCACCCCCCGAATGTCGATCAACCGGCAATCGACCAGAGAAACATTGTGCTCCATACGAGCCTGCGAGAATTGCGCGCCGGTCAGGTCGCAACCCTCGAATCGGACGTTACGCAACACGGCCCGCTGAAAATCAGCACCGGACAGATTGCTGCCCACGAAAACCGTCCGCTGAATGCGACACCCACGGAAAGACGCGAGATCCGCCCGGGTTTCATCGATCAGCACGTCACGAAGAACACCATCAGACAATGAGAGGCCGGTGAGCCGACACTGAGTCACCCGTGACTCAAGGAACGAGGTCTCGTCCGCTCGCAGATTCGACAGATCAGAAGAAACAAAGACGCAGTTGTCGAACGTAGAACGGCTCAAAGCTCCGACAATCCGAGCGGCGGAGAACTCCGACGCGCTGATACCGATGGCATAACCACCCTCGGACCCCGCCGCGTCCCCAGCGTAGCGAACACCGGTAACCGTCAGCTCATCGCAGAATGCGTGCTGATCTTCGGCTTCACACAGCGAGGAATTGACGCGCGGCGGCGTCGGCGTTACCTGGATCTGCTTCACAGTCATTGGCTCCCTTGTCACAAAATTACAGAATCGGCACCGAATCTAGCATGACGCCGACGTGTCACGCTGTCGCGAAATGCTGACGCCGTCAGTCATTCTCGAATAACACTCACACTCACAACTCGCCACTAATAGCGAAAGGGCCCCCGCACGGCAATGACCGGATTGAGCCCCCTCGTGTCCCCCGAGCCGACACGCTTGCCGTCCTCAGCCGAGCTGATGGCCGCGCTCGCGGGACACGTCCCGCGCTACCACCCGCACGCGCGGCTGCTGCATGCGGTGTTCCTGCTCGCCAACCAGGTCGCCTGGATCAACACCGACAGCGTGGTCAGCCGAGAAGGAATTGACGGCTCCGCGATCATCGCCGAACTCGGCGTCCGCAACTTCGAGGAGTCCGCACGGGAAACGCTGCTACAGGTCATCGCCAGCACGACCGCCGACGATCCGAACGTCGCTGATTACGTGACCCTGCTGGTCAACGCCTACACCAACTCCGGCGTCCCCAGCGCCACGAGGCTCTACGACAAGGCAACCGGCAACGTGGCGTTCTGAACCGCGACCCAGTCGAATCCTATCCCTAGCCAGTACACAAGCAAGGCGAAAAGCATTGTGCAACAGGGCAATAGGACTCGTCCATCTCGGCTTTCCCGGTGATGTGACCGACCACCGCGCGGTAATCGACGACCTCGCCCGCGCCGAAGCGCTCCAGGTCACCGAGTTCGTCACCATCGATCCCGCAAGCGAGTAACTGAATTATTGTCGTCGACCGGCTACGTTCCAGTCCCGTTCAGTCACCCACAGACGGGGCCGAATGCCAGCCGACAGAAATATTTACACTTGGATAGATCGTCGGCGGAGGCACCGCACTTGCCTTTATCACCATAGATTGCAGTTCGTAGAAATCCCTGGCGCCCGGCCTGACGGTCAAATCATATTTGATGATTTCTCCATATCGTTGCACGCCGGTAGCTCTGTTTACTTGCCCCACTGGATACAAAAACACCGGCGGAAACCATCCATTGGGATTCGCCGATACTCGCTTCCCTGTGAGTTCGCGCTGGACATTGACCAATACTCTACGATCAGGAGGATGGCCGATTTCGCGATACGCGGTCTCCCATTCAAGTGTATTCGTGCGCAAGTCGCGATCAGTGCCCCAAAGGCCATGCAAGGGTGCAGGTGGGGGATAAAGACCCTCGCCTAGTTGCTCACGGAGACCAGCCACTTGTTCACGATTGGGACCAATAATAAAGTCGCGAGCATTTCGAGCCATTGATCGACTTATATCTGTTGCCATCCGCGCTGTGCCGCGACTCATTCTTAAAGGTGTGTACCAGTCGCCCTTGAGCGCAACAGCGATAGTGTTGCGTGAACCTATTTTTACCGTCATCACATGGCGCGGCGATAAGGGTACGGCTATACCTACAATTCCCTTGCCTTCTTCTCCTATCAACGTATAACCGCGGTCACTGGAAATTACGCCGCCTTCATCGAACTTGACTATCCCCCATTCTGCCGCCATGAGCGGTGCGAGCAAGCGAATCTGCTCCGGCAGTCGAGCCAGGTTAGACATAGTTTTCTCTGCGAAATCAATGGGATTTCCGTCGCTATCGAACCTGACAACCCTTTTGCCATGATCGAAATCCGAGCCCCGGACAAATAGCCCCGCAACGAGTGGCAGCAACGTTTGCATCCAGACAGTTGACTTTATCAGACCTGGAAATACCGGTTTCTTGATCGACTCAATCATCGAAGGGATAGCATCCTCATACCTTGCCCATGTCTCGTCGACGGTCATTTGTCCCGCCGGAGGAGTGAAGCCCTCGTGCGAGTACAGCCCCTTTTTTCGCCCGATCGAGCTAGCCGGCACCAGTCTTACCGACGATTCCGAGCCCACCGCGCGCCAAACCCTTCGCTTTCTTGCGCTAGTTCTACCTTCGTCCTCGTGAATTGCAAATTGGCCGAGAAGCACTGCCGGGATATAGTGGTCCCTGCTCATACCATCCTTCGCTGTTTCAGAGCAGAGCAGCAAGGCTGCTCGTGCCACCCTTCAACCAGAACGCTGCCAAAATCCCGATACTAGTTAAGCGGCGTGAATACTCCTAATCTCGTCGGCCCTACTGATTACTGATCGCGGATTCGCGGAGCGGGCAGAGTCGCTGTGATATTTGTTGGCAAGTCCCGAAAGGGATACGGCAGAACATAGAGTTCCTAACGGGATCGCCCGAGTGGCAGCAAATGTCGTTGTAGTGCAGCATCTTCGGTCGTGGCGGCACCTTGAATCGTGGACGACGAGTTGTGGGCAGTGGTCGAACCGCTACTGCCGATCAAGCCAGCGGGAACACCTGGTCCGGCGAGGATGGACGATCGGCTGGTGTTCCAGGGCATCCTGTTTGTGCTGTTCACCGGTATCGGTTGGGAAGACCTGCCCCAGGAACTCGGTTTCGGATCGGGGATGACCTGCTGGCGCCGAGTGCGGGATTGGACCGAAGCCGGGGTCTTCGACCGGATGCACCAGGCGATGCTGAATCACTGCAACACCGCTGGGTTGATCGACTTCGACCGGGTCATCGCCGACGCTTCCCATATTCGAGCGAAAAAGGGGGCGCCGAGACCGGCCCGAGCCCGGTCGACCGACGCAAGACCGGCTCGAAACACCACGTCCTGACCTGTGGCAACGGGCTACCGCTCGTTGTCACGCTCTCAGCAGCCAACCTCAACGACCACTTGGCACTGCCTGCCCTGCTCGACGGAGTCCGCCCACTCCGCGGCCGGCCAGGACCTCCGCGCCGCAAGCTGCGGGCTCTGGTCGCCGACAAAGGCTACGACTACCCCCGCGTCCACGAAGAACTGCGCGAGCGCGGCATCGCCGCCTACATCCCGCGCCGCGGCACATCCGACAACGTCACCCCGGCCCGCTGGGTTGTCGAGCAGACTCTTGCCCTGCTCCACCAGTTCCGCCGGTTGGCGATCCGCTGGGAACGCCGTACCGACATCCACCACGGATTCCTCTCACTGGCCGCCGCGCTCATCTGCTGGCGACGACTCAGCAATCGAACACGTTAGGAGCTCTAAGCATACGCGCTCGTACGTCAATACCTCTGCCTCGCAGGTGATCTCAATCTCCGTGGTTTGCCAATGTACGCTCAAGTACACCCACATCCAGCCGTGTTTGTAGTCCCAAAGAGGCCGCTGGGTCAATAGATGCAACACACTTGCGCCCGCGATCTGAAACGAAGGGAAAGCTGGTGCTGATGGTCCGGTCTGTCAGTTCAACAGGAGGGGATCTAGTGAGTGCTGACGTCCTAGTGCTAGCGACGAATTGCTCGTCGCCACCCAACCCCGGCGCTTGGTGGTACGCGCCGGTATTGACCGGAATCTTTGCTCTGATCGGCGTCCTATTAGCCCAGGTGGTTGTGCTGCGGATCGCTCAACGAAACGATCGGCGCCGATCGGATCCAGAATTACTCAAACAATGTGCCGCCTTCAGCTCGGCAGTTGGACGGCTGAAGCGGGAAGTCTCCCTGACGCCGCGTAGCGTCTGGGACCTCAGCTGCCTGACCGATCTAGAAGCTGCGGCTGACAGCATTCTGATTATTGGCACGCCAGAAATCGGAGATGCGGTGGATGCGGTGATTAGCTGCATACCAATGATCCTGTCTCCGGAGGACTTCGAGCACCAAGAGGAACGCTCGCAACGACACCTCTTCGCTATGCACCGAAGGTTTACCGACGAGGTACGGCGACATTTCGGTAAACCACCGAAGATATATGTTGCTGTGCCAATGATTCAACGTCCCGGTCCGCCCGAAGCTGATGCCCCTCCCAACACATGAGGTACACCGCGCGGCGGGAGGCTCAGTCACGTCCGACACCATCAGCCCAGACTGCCATGTGGCAACTTGACTTTTCCTTCTTTCTCATACTGGCCATCCCTGACTTAAGGAGGTCGTGTCAAGGGCGCTCCTTCCTTTGACGCGACCGAGTGAAGTCGGAAAATCGAGCCATGAGGCGGGGATTTGACTGGCCAGGCGGCCGAAGGTCAGTGCAGCGTCTATTTCGCTTCCTCAGACTCCCTCAGATCAAGCTTTTTCTGCCACACTTGTTCGAAATGATCGGGCGAATCTATATAGATATGAAGAGCAACAATCAGATCAGCGGTTGCATCCAATGCCTCAAAGAATTTTTTATTACTTTCCTCGTGCATTCCTCCGCCGGATTTAACATATTCGGTTACGATGCCGATGTATCGCGTGAACTCAGATCGAAGCATTATTGGCCCAATGACCGAGAAGTAGCCCCAAGTCCCCATGATGCTTATAATGATTCTTTCAAGCTCGGCGGCATCTTTGGAACGGTATAAACTCGGCGGTTTGATCCACCTCCTCCGCCGGTTTCGCACCTTCAATAAGAGACTCGACATCTCGGCTAAAGACGCAGAGAATTCTTTCACGATATTCAAGACGTCACTGCGGTGACTCAGATCCCTTTGCGCCTTTAGTTGTAGCTGAAGATTAGTGGCGCTTGCTGTCACTTGTGCTTGAATTCCACGCCAGGCGACTATGGCAGCAATCAGTGCGATGCATGCTGCTGCCACTGTCGCTACAGGTTGCCACTGAAAACCTGGATCAAGTGGTTTGATTTGCTCAAGTACGTCAGGGGGGATGTCCAATCGCAATATCGGAGGCTCCGGCGACGGAGATGGGGGCACTGACGGTACTGGTAGCTGCCTCAAGTATGTCGACTGCATAGCTTCCTAGAGGTGCGCGAAGGGTGAGCGACTGGGCGGGGGCAGCCTAAACGATAGGTTGTCTAACTGGACCACAGCCGGTGGACCGGGCAGAGCGCCGACTGATAGGAATCGACTGCGGGAGGTCAAGCCGGGTACCGCACACGGCGTGCCCCGCGCTGCCTCGGTCGTTGGATAGGCGATCAGAACGGAAAGGTCAGCGTTCCACCACGTCGCCAAAGCGGTGCCGAGGCGCCCAACCGGCCTCGGCCTGCCGGAGCTTGCGGAGGCTGGCCGAGCTGCGCGGTGCCGCGTGGCGGCACCGCTGGGCGGCGCGCAGCGCCGCCCCTTGACTCTGTATAGCGAATTTCGGCAACGCCCATGTGCACGCTCTCTGCGACCAAGCTGACCGATATGCTGCGGGCCGCGTCACCGGTGACCTGAACCGTCACGGGTTGGGGACCGCTTCTTCCTAGAGGAAGATGGTCTCCATCATGTCGAAGCGTTACCCGCCCGAGGTTCGTGAGAAGGCCGTGCGCCTGGCTCTCGAGCGGCTCGATGAGTACGGCACTCCCTATGCCGCCGCGCAAGCGATCGCACCGCTGGTCGATGTCCATTTCGAGACGTTGCGGATCTGGATCAAGAAGGCACTCGCCGAAGGCGCGAAGCCGGCTGGGCGAGCAGCCGGCGGTCTGTCGGCGGCCGAGCGTGACGAACTGACCAAGCTGCGTCGCGAGAACCGAGAGTTGAAGCAGGCCAACGAGATCCTGAAGCTGGCCTCGGCTTTCTTCGCGCGGGAACTCGACCCGCGACACCGGTGATCGTCGGATTCATCGACGAATACCGGCGGGTCTACGGCGTCGAGTCGATCTGCCGTGCGCTGTCCGCGCACGGAATCCAGATCGCGCCGCGGACCTACCGCAGAGCCCGCTACCGGCCACCCTCGGCCCGGGATCTGACCGACGCCTACCTCGAGAACACACTCCGAGACCTCGAGGGCAAGCCCGAGCAGATGTACGGGCGCCGCAAAATGACCCGCTACCTGCGCCGCCAAGGCCACGACGTCGCGTTCTGCACCGTCGACCGGATCATGCGCGAGCTCGGACTCAACGGCGTCGTCCGCGGCCGCAGACATCGCACCACGATCCCGGCCAAGGACGGCGTCCGAGCCACCGACAAGCTCAACCGTGACTTCACCGCCCCGGCACCGGACCGGGTCTGGGTCGCGGACTTCACCTACGTCTCGACCTGGACCGGATGGGCCTACGTGGCATTCGTCTTCGACGCCTTCTCCCGCGCGATCGTGGGCTGGACCGCCGCATCCACCAAGACCACGGCGTTGGTCGACAAGGCTCTCAACATGGCCGTGTGGCGGCGCGGCCACTACGGGCACCCCGTCGAGCCGGGCCTGATATTTCACACCGATGCGGGCAGCCAATACGTCTCGGTGAAATTCACCGAATCACTGGCAATGCATGGCTTGTCGGCGTCGGTCGGCTCGGTCGGAGACGCGTATGACAATGCGCTCGCCGAGTCGATCATCGGCCTGTTCAAGACCGAGGTCGTCAACCGGCACGGCCCGTTCAAGACTCTCACCGACGTCGAGTTCGCGCTCATGGAATGGTGCGACTGGTACAACAACGCCCGCCTGCACTCACGCCTGGACTACCTGACCCCGGCCGAGTACGAGACCGCCTACTACGCTCAACAACCACCACGCCGACCGGCGCTGGCCTGAAACCGAAGCCGGTCCCAACCCGTGACGGTTCATACAGCGTGGTGTTCACGATGCGCGGTTCTGCGGAACTGGTCGAGAGCCGTAAGGACATTTCGTAGCGAAACCGAAGGGCGCCGTCTGCTCCGGCGGCAGGTCAAGGCCGTTTCCGGGGTGTCCGGCTGGATGCCGCATTATCACGAACTGGCGGTTCGGGATGTCGAGGTACGCCGTCATTTGTGGCACTTGTGACACCCAGGTGACACCGGTGGCCCTGCTGGGTGGTGGGTTACGCCGGACGGTGGGCTGGCTATCGCCTGCCCCATAGGGCCTGCCCTTCTCGCGTAGAGACTCCGGGGTCAAGAGTGGGCGCAGAGCCCCCATCCCGGAGGGGCGCCAGCGGCGCTCTCGGGGCTGGAGGGGCGCGGGAACACAATGCAGGCCACGACACAGCAGGGCCACGCGGCCGGAGGACGCGCAAACTAACCGGTAGGTAAAAGCAGACCGACTCGGGAGTTGGTCATAGTAACTGTGGCGGGCAATTCCGCTGCTATCCTCTGGTTATGGCAACCTATCGGAAACCCTCTAAATCCCTGCACAAGAGCTTCTTCTACCTCAACGATGAAATTGTTGTTAATTCGTTGTCTGCGTTAGAAGCTGGAAAGGTTGATGAGGTTATCTCAAAGGCTGTTGTTGCCCGGGAGGGCGGTGGTTCTTTAGGCGCAAACTTTACGGTTGCATCGGTCGGAGCGAAGGCGGAGGGGTCGAAAAAAGGCTCTTCGACCCTGGAAGAGGAGATGACCCGGACTCGGACTCGCTTCTCCATCTTCCACCTTTGGTATGAACTTCTGGAGCAGCATAAAGCGCTGGGGTTATTTGAGGGTTGGGGAGAAGGGGCTCTTGTCGATGTGCGGCCGGGTGATACCGTCGTGTTGCACGCTGAGCTTGAGATTCTGTCGATGTATGGCTTGGTCGGGATGTTTCAGTGGTTTGCAGAAAAGGCTGGCGAGCAGGGGCATCCTTTCTCTCAGAAAGGACCAGAGCTCAAGTCTACAAGAGACACAGCTCGCCTGATGAAGATGTTCGTGGGCGGCGAAGGGCATGAATATGTGGGAATTCTTGCGATACCGGAAGGAGATGCTGGACCCACGGTCGGGATGCGCGTAAGCGAGAAATGGATTGTTGGCGACCTGAGCTCGGTCACGGGCTACTACACTGTAGTGGCGCAAGTCCAAAAGGTAGTAAACGCAGGCGATTGGTTCCCAATGATGAGGCTGGTGTCTGGCGCACCGGTTACTACTGTTGAGAGAGACGCAATCCGCGAGATGCTCAAGAGCTTCGAGGATCCCGCAGCGTCATTCGAGCTTCCTGTCAGCAAGTACGACGGAGAGGTGCAAGGACCAGCGGTGTGGCTTGAGCCGATCGCGATCTATCGCTAATCCGTACTGGTCGAAGCTTCACCACCGCCGTCGTACCAGTACAGCGGCGGGCGATTTCCGATCGACCGCGGGAGGAAAGTCGGGTACGGCTCTCGTCGTGCCCAGCACCGCCTCGGTTGTAGGCAAGGGCGATCGGAGCGCAGAGGTTGGTGTTCTGCCCAACTCGCCAAAGCGGTGCCGACGCGCCCAAGGGCCTCGCCCTGCCGGAGCTTGCGGAGGCCGGCCGAGTTGCGCGGTGCCGCGTGGCGGCGCTGCCCCGCGACTTTGTATAGCGAATTTCGGCAACGCCCCCATGTGCACGCCCTCTGTAACCAAGCTGACCGATAATGCTGCGGGCCGCGTCACCGGGGACCTGGGATCACTGACGGCATACGCACCGCCGCACCGCTCCGGGCTTGCGATCGCTTATCAGATCGAGTCAGGCGATGTAGGCAAGGAGCGTGTAATTGATCTCTCACCCCGGCCAGCAGCGCTACCTCTTCGCGCCGCAATCCGGACACCCGTCGGTGCCCGGTGCTCGGCAGGTTCACCGCGGCCGGGTCGAGCTGGGCGCGCCGCGCTTTCAGGTAGGCGCCGAACTGCGTGGAGGCCATGCCCTCGAGGGTAGGCGGCGGTGCGGGGGAGAGCCTGGGTGTGCTGCTCCCAGGAACTTCTCGCTCTGCCGGGGCAGACCACGTGCACGAGGGTTCGTCGAGTGCGCTCAGCTCGCGGCGGGCGTTGCGGCCGGCGCAGATACATGAACCCGGGGGGCACCGCCCCAAGCGTCAGAACTTGCCCGTGTGATGCTCGATATGGTGCCCGAGTTGCGCGCCGAACTCGGTGACGAAGTTTTCGGTGAGCGGCGGCCACCCCCAGAAGTCGAAGGCGAGCGCGCCGAGCGCGAAGCCCCCCGGCCACCCCCACTCGGTCACCCCGGCGGCCGCGCCGCACCTGGTACAGGTGACACTGCCCGAGCCGGTCCGCTTCCACGCCTCGATGCCGTCGTGGAACGGCCGCCAGACCGCGGGGTCGGCCTCCCACCGCTGCGGGTAGTCGATGATGGTGGTCGTCGCGTGACAACGCGGGCAGCGCGCGGATTCCGGTTCGATCTCGCCCTGGCCGCCGTGGTGATCGCCGCGCCCGACAACTACCGCGACCGGACCGGGAATCCAATCCGCGCCCCACTCCTCGGTGACCTGCCGCCAATCAGGCCCCGCCACATAGCCTTCGTCGACACCGAGGCTGTACATCGCCTCGCCGGACATCTCGCGCGTGAGCAACCGCCGCGCGATCATCCAGTCCACCATCCGTTCGCCGAGCGCGGCGGCCTGCTCCGCCGCCACCTCGACGTCGACGATTCGTTCGAAGAAATCACCCATCGTCTACCCGCCCTCCTCGGAACCATCGCCGGAAGTTTCCGCGAATTCGCACGCGCGCGCAACGCGCGGGTACTCAGCGGCGAAGCACCCTCGGGGGTTCCCGACCGAGAGAGCCTGGGTGCGCTGCTCCCAGGAACTTCCCGCCCTGCCGCGGACGACGTCCGCCGAGCACGGTGGAGGCCATGACCACAACCGAAACCAGCAAGATCGTCCTCGTCACCGGCGCCAGCAGCGGCATCGGGGAAGCCGTCGCGTTGCGGGCGGCGGCCCGCGGGCACCGGGTGTTCGCCGGGGCGCGGCGCACCGACCGGCTGCAGGCCCTGGCCGAGCGCAGCGACCGGATCCATCCGGTGAGAGTCGATGTCACCGACCT
This sequence comes from Nocardia sp. NPDC057353, assembly GCF_042667085.1. Classification (NCBI taxonomy): domain Bacteria; kingdom Bacillati; phylum Actinomycetota; class Actinomycetes; order Mycobacteriales; family Nocardiaceae; genus Nocardia; species Nocardia sp. NPDC057353. Next base: position 78,051 of record NZ_JBHVAK010000007.1, on the reverse strand, counting down.
CGCCGAGGTGCAGAACTTCGTCGACCGGGCCGCCGAGCGGTACGGCCGGGTCGACGCCTTCGTCGCCAATGCGGGCGTCATGCCGCTCTCCCGGCTGGACCGGCTGCTCGTGGACGAGTGGCGGCACATGCTCGACGTCAATGTCGGCGGGCTGCTGCACAGCATCGCCGCCGTGCTGCCCCGGTTCACCGCGCAGGGCGGCGGGCACTTCGTCACGGTGGCGAGTGTGGGCGCGCACGAGGTGGTGCCGACGAGCGCGGTGTACTCGGGCACCAAGCACGCGGCCTGGGCGATCACCGAGGGGCTGCGGCAGGAGAGCGCGCCGAGCATCCGGGTCACCACCGTCTCACCTGGTGTGGTGACCTCCGAACTGGCCGACTCGATCACCGATCCGGGCGCCGCCGAGGCCATGCGCGGTTACCGGGCGCACGCCATGGCCCCGGAGGCGATCGCGGCCGCGGTGGACTACGCGCTGCACCAGCCGGAAGAGGTGGATGTCAACGAGATCGTGGTGCGGCCCGCGCGGCAGCGCTGACGGTCAGCCCATCTCGATGATGGCCCGCCCGACGATCTCGCCGCGGGCCAGCGCCTGGTATGCCTCGTCGGCCTGGGCCAGCGGGTACCGGCGGCTGATGAGTTCCTGTGGGGCGACCGAACCGGCGGCGACCATGCGCAGCAGCGCGGGCATGTCGGTGCGGGCCTTCGCCCCGTAGGAGCCGCGGATCTCGAGTTTGCGGCGCACCAGCCGGGCCAGGTCGACCGAGCCGGTGGAGCCCGCGGGGGCGATGCCGACCACGACCGCGCGCCCGCCGTCGTCGAGGATGTCGAGCGCGGTGCCGAAGGTGGCGGCGTTGCCGAGCGCCTCGAAGGCGATGTCGACGCCGTGGCCGTCGGTGAGTTCCCTGACCCGGGCGACGACGTCCTCGGTGGCGGCGTCGACGGTGTGCGTGGCGCCGAGCTTGGCCACCGCCGAGAGCTTCTCGGCGCCGAGGTCGACGGCGATGATCTGCGCGGCCCCGGCCGCGGCGGCGAGCTGCACGATCGAGGAGCCGACCCCGCCGGCGGCGACCACGGCGATGCGGGCGCCGACGCCGAGTTCGGCGGTGCGCAGCGCGCCGAGCGCGGTGAAGGTCGAGCACCCGAGGATGGAGACCTGGTTCAGTGCGACGCCGTCCGGTACCCGGAAGACGTCGGTGGCGGGGACGACGCAGTACTCGGCGAGCCCGCCCATGGAGTACATGGCCAGCGGGGAGCCGTCGGCGGCGGTGAGCCGGGACTCCCCGTCATACAAAGCGCCCTTCAGCCGGTTGTAGGCGAAGAACTTCTCGCAGAGGTCCTCCATGCCGCGCACGCAGTGCCTGCAGTCCCCGCACGGCATGATGAAGCTGCACACCACCTCGTCGCCGACGGCGACGCCGTCGACATCCGGCCCGAGTTCGGCGACCACCCCGGAGACCTCGTGCCCGAGCACCGCGGGCGTGGGGAAGGCGACCTCGGAGCGCAGTACGTGCAGGTCGGTGTGGCACACCCCGCAGGCGGTGACCCGCAGCAGCACCTCGCCGCGGCGCGGGGACGGGCGCGGGATGTCCTCGATCACCAGTCGGGGTTCCGAACCGTAGTAGACGGCTGCCTGCACCGCGCCCTCCTCACCTCGCCGCTCCCACCGCTCACGCGCGGTGGCTCTCGCGGTCATCGTGTCAGCCGAGTGGGCGATCCGGCAGCCGATCCCGGTGAACGGCGTGCCGGATCAGGTGTCGCCCGCCGCCGCTCCGGCCTCGAAGGCGCGGGCGATGAGCGCCGAGCGCAGGTACCAGAGCCCGTGCGCCTGGCCAGGGTCGAAGCCGGTGAGCTGGCCGATCCGGCGGAAGCGGTGGTCGACGGTGTTGGCGTGCACGTGCAGTGCGCGGGCGGTGCGCTGCCGGTTGAGGTCCTTGGCGATGTAGGTGCGCAGGGTCTGCAGCAGGTCGGGTTGCTCGTCGAGCGGTTCGAGCGCGGCGGCGAGCACGGTGCGGGCGGGGCCGGGGCGGGCGAGCTGGTATTCGAGGACCAGGTCGTCGAAGCGGTGCAGCCGGTGCGGCCAGCCGAGCCGCTGCACCACGTCGAGCAGTTCGTGCGCCTGGTCGGTGGCGTGCGGGATGGTCTCGCGGGCGGCCCGGACGGTGGTGGCGACCAGCGGCACCTGCGCGGCCGCGGCGAGCTGGTCGACGAGGGTGTCGAGCGCCTGTTCGGTGTAGCGGTCGGTGGGCAGCAGCACGGTGCCGCCGTCCACGCTGAGCAGGGCGAGCGCGTCGCCGCCGCAGCGGTCGGCGAGCGCGGCCTGCAGCCTGCGCAGCTTGCGCCGCGCCACCACCTGGGCGTCGAGCGCGATGTTGTGCTCGTCGCGGTGCGGCGGGACGGCGAGCGCCAGCACGTGGTAGGAGTCGGCGATGGCGACCGCGCTCTCCCTGGCCATGGTGGAGGTGCTGCGCCCGCCGAGCAGCGCGGAGGTGAGCGTGTGCACGGCGGTGTGGTGTTCGGAGACCACCGATTTGAGCTCGCGCACGTAGGCGGCGGAGACCGCGCGGGTGATCCGGTCCTGGATCTCCATGAACTTGCGCGCCAGGTCGACCATGGCGGGGGAGTCCTGCGCGCCCGCCTTGGCGACGATGAGGTCGAAGCCGATGCGCAGCCCCTCGTGCACGGCGTTGTGGATGGCGTCGATGGGGATGCCCTCGCGCGCCCAGTCGGCGGCGGCCTCCTGCACCCGCTCGGTCTTGTCCGCGGTCTCCCTGCCGTCGAGCAGGTCGAGCGCGAGCTCCAGGCAGATCCGGGTGACCACGGTGATCTCGCCGCTCAGCGCGTCACCGGGGAGCGTGCCGCAGGGCACGACATTGTCGGCGAAGTGCCCGACCAGGCGGCGTGCCAGGGTCCGGACATCGCGCAGGTGGGCGGATGCGGGCCGCCCCGAGACGAGCAGATCCGCCGTGGCGGGCGCGTTCTCGATCACCGTAACCCTCCTGCCGGGTTCGCCGATCGGTTCGATCAGCCAGTGCCAACTGTCACGATTGCAGGGTACGTGATCGACCACCTGGGCGGAACCTGTTTCGATTGTGGGGTTTTCCGTAGGGGCCGCTATGGTAAGTGGGAGTTTGCTGCCACTGCGGAGTGGGATGGTTGCCGGTCGGTGGCCGTGCCGGGGCGCGGGTGGCAGGATCGGGCGGCGTCGCGGGCGGCGCACCGCGACACCAGGATCGAACGAGGCGAGGATGGCCGGTGGACGAGCAGCGCGAGTACCGGGTCGCCGAGCTGGCCGAGCTGGCCGGGATCCCGGTCCGCACGCTGCGCTACTACCAGGAGCGCGGGCTGCTCGCCCCGCCGCGGCGGGAGGGTCGCACCGGCTGGTACAGCGAAGCGCACCTGGCGCGGCTGCGGCTGATCGGCGACCTGGTCGCGCGCGGTTACCGGCTGGACGGCATCGAGGAGCTGCTCACCGCCGCGGAGAAGGGGCGCGGGCTGGCGGAGATCCTCGGCTTCGGCTCGGCCGCCACCGTGGACTGGGCACGCAGCGACCCGGTCGAGCTGACCGCCGCCGAGCTGCGCGCGCGCTTCGGTGACCAGCTCACCCCCGAGGTGCTCGCGGAGGCGATCGAACTGGGTTACCTGCGCCGCGACGGCGAGCACTACCGGCACCCGAGCGCCCGGTTGCTGGAGGCGACGCTGACCCTGGTGGCGGCCGGGATCCCGCTGCGCACGGTGCTGGCCATGAGCTGGGAGCTGGAGGCGGCGTTCGACCGGATGGCCTTCTCCTTCGTGCACGCCTTCCGCAGCCACGTCCTCGACCGCATGCTCGACGACCCGACGCCGGAGAACCTGGAGCGGTTGATCGGCGCGGTCGCCGAGCTGCGGCCGGTGGCGCGGACCGTCGCCGACGAGCAGTTCGGGCGGGCCATGCGCAGGCGGATCCGGCGGGAGATCACCGAGATGTCGCAGCTGATCGTCGAGGCGGCGGGCAAGAAGGGGCACTGACCGGCGTTCGCGCGGTAGTGGGTGGCGATCTCGTCGCTGGTGGTGAGCCAGACGTCGGGCTGGGCGGCGAGGAAGGCCAGCGCCTCGTCCAGGTAGCGGGCCCGGAACGGCTGCCCGATCACGAAGGGGTGCAGCGCGATCGGCAGCACCCGGCCGCTGCCGCCCCCGGCGTCGGCGCGCAGCTGCGCGCCGTAGCGGCGAGTCCGGCGCTTGTTCACCTCGGCTCGGCGATCTCCGCGATGAGTGCGGCGAGGGCCGTCGGATGGTCGAGGTGTAGCGCGTGCGCGCCGGGCACCACGCGGGTGCGGACGCCGAGCAGGGCGGTGAGCGCCGCGTCGGCCCGGTGCCGCGGTTCGGGGGAGTCCGCGCCGACGGTCAGCAGCACCCGGTCGGCGATGCTGTCGGGGAGCGGGCGTGGCTCGAAGGCGCGGAACATGCGCAGCTCGGCGGCGATGGTCCCGGTGTCGGCCGTGGTGCGCCCCTCGTGCCAGGACTGCCCGTAGAGCGTCCGGGCGAAGGCACCGGTGCCGCCGTCGGCGAAGGCCGCCGCGACGGGGGCGAGCAGTCCGGGCACGAGCGACCCGGCGGCCGGTTCGTGCAGCACCGCGGCGGTGAACGGGACCCCGCGGGCGGCGAGTTCGAGCCCGAGCGTGGCGCCACCGCTCACTCCGGCCACGATCGCACCGGCGCAGCGCGGGGCGAGGAACGCGACCTCGGTGTCGAGGTCACCGGATTGCGGGCGGGTCGGGCACTCCACCTCGTATCCGGGGCCGAGCGCGGCGGCGACCCCGGCCCAGACCCTTCCGTCGGTGGCGGTGCCGTGGATCAGCACGACCCGCCTGCGCGCCGCCGGGACGGGTGCGGCCACGGGAACCTCCGATTTCTGCTGGGCTATCCGTTTTGTATGCACGTTCTGTTTCGGCGCGGTTGCCGCTCGGGTGAATCGCGGTAACCCACCGTGGGCGGCGCGGCGTTCTCGGCGTGTTCGTATACAAACTCAGCCGTCCAGTTCGTCGAGGAGGGCTTCGTCCCCGGCGATGTGCTCGTCCATGAGGAACCCGGCCTGGGCGGGCGAGCCCGCGAGGATGGCGCGCGCGATGGCGGCGTGGTCGCTCCAGGATTCCGTGCCGGGTGCGTCGAGGTGGCCGCCGGACAGCCAGGACACCCGGCCCTGGATCTGCTCGAGCAGCTGCCGCAGCTGGCTGTTGCCCGACGCCTCGGCGACCAGTTCGTGGAAGCGGGGCGGTTCGGCGCGGCCCGGCTCGCGGCCGCGCTCGACGACGCGCGCGAGCTCGGCCGCGACCTCCCCGCCGCGCCTGCGCGCCGCCAGCTGCGCGGCCAGCACCTCGAGCCCGCGCCGCACCTGCACCAGCTCCACGGCCGCGGTGCCCGAGGGCACGGTGACGGTGGCGCCCCGGTACCGGACCAGCGTCACGAACCCCTCGCTCTGCAGCTGGGAGAGCGCTTCGCGCACCGGGATGCGGGAGACCCCGAAGCGCTCGGCGAGGTCGGTTTCGCGCAGCCGGTCGCCGGGGGCGAGCCGCCCGGCGAGGATGTCGGCGCGCACCGCCCGCACCACGGCGTCCCGCGGGGCGGGGTCGGGGGCGGCGGTCACGGTGTGAGCGTAGCGAGGCGGAGCTGCGTCGGGGCGCCGCCACGGGGTAGCCCGCAGGGAAAGCCCGCCGTCGAGAGGATCCGCCATGCCCCGCCACGTGCTCGTCGTCGTCTCCGCCGCCGACCGGTTGCCGCTGCAGGGCGGCGGCACCGCCCCGACCGGGGTCTACCTGGGCGAACTGGTGGAGCCCGCGGCGGCGCTGCTGGCGGCGGGGGTGCGGCTGTCGTTCGCGACGCCGGGCGGGCGGGCGCCGACGCTGGACGGCACCTCGTGCAGCCTGGCCTACTTCGGTTTCTCCCGGGCGCAGCGGGACGCCGCGTTCGCCGACTACGCGCGGCTGCTCGATGCCGGGCTGGGTGCCCCGATCCCGCTGGAGAAGCTGCACACCGTCGAGCAGTACGACGGGCTGTTCGTGCCGGGCGGGCACGCCCCGCTGGTGGACCTGCTCTACCGGGACGCGCACACCGGCGCGGCGCACAACGACGACTTCGGCGCGCTGCTCGCCCACTTCCACGGCGCGGGCAAGCCGACCGGGCTGATCTGCCACGCTCCGGCCGCGCTGGCGGCGGCGCCCGAAGTGGACGGCCGCTGGCTCTACGCCGGCTACCGGATGACCTGCTTCAAGACCGTGGTGGACACCATGCTGCAGACGGTGCCGGTGGCGCGCCGCTTCCCGGGTAAGCTCTTCGAGCCGGACCCGGCGCGGCTGCTGCGCGAGCTCGGCGCCACCGTGGAGCAGACCCGGCTGCCGGTGGGCAGCAAGGTGGTGATCGACCGGGAGCTGGTCACCGGCCAGGATCCCTATTCTGCGCGGGCGTTCGGCGTGGCCTTCACCCGGCAGGTGCTGGCCGCGGAACGGGCGGCGGTGCTCGGAGTCAGGACGGGAGACCCCGCGTTCGCACCGCGTCGGTGAGGAACTGGCGCAGCTGGTCGGGGGCGGGGCGGCCGAAGCGTTGGCCCGGCTGGTCGGGGGCCGCGCCCGCGGTCGCCGCGCAGGGGTCGCTGATCGGGATGGTGCCTGGCGCGAACCAGTCGCCGGGCAGGTCGCCCTGGTGGACGGTGCGGCCGGTGCGGGCCTCGTAGACGGTGAGCCGGTAGCGGCCCGCGATCAGGGCCAGTTCGGAGCCGTCCGGGTAGCGGCAGTTCGCGACCGGGGCGCCGACGCCGGTGCGGGTGGCGCAGGCGACCCACTGCACGTCCTCGGGGCGGGTGGCGCGGGGCAGGGCGGGGTCGTTGGGCGGGCTGACGGCGTTGAGGTCGCCCGCGGCGTAGACCCCGACCGGGCCGGGTCTCGGTTCGGCGGCGCCCGCGAACGGCTCCGGTCTGTCGCACATCGCGGCGTAGTCGGCCAGGGCGGGTCGGTTCTCGCGGGCCACGTGGACGCCGACGAAGAACAGGGCGACCAGGGCCGCGAGGCCGAGCAGCAGTGCGGTGCCGCCGACCTGGAAGCGGGGCCAGTTCTCGGTGTCGAACGCGGTCCGCAGTTTCTGCCCGCGGGTGGGGGGAGGGGAGTAGTGGCGCAGGGGGCGCAGGGGTTGGGGTTCGGCGCGGTATTCCAGGTGGCGGGGCGGGCGGTGTTCGGTCGGGGGTGGTGCGTAGGCGGGTTGCGGGGTCGGCTCTGGTGCCGGGGTTCGGGTGAGGCGGACGCCGCGCGAGCGCGGTTGCGGGGTCGAGGGGGATGCGACCGGTGGCCGTGGCTCGGCTTCGGTCTCCGTCGGCGGTGTGGCGGGGGCCGCGGGGCGCTGGTCGGTGATCGGCGATCTCGGCGGCGACCCGGCTCCGTCGACGTGCCGAGCGGCGGCGGCCCCGGTCGGCTCGGGGCGCCAGGTCTGTGCCGGTGCGGCCGCTCCGGCCCGGGACCACACGTGATGCTCGGGCGCGGCGGTGGCGGTGGATCCGCTCTCGGACCGGGTGGGCTGCTCGGTCGCGGTCGCGACGGCGGGTCCGGGCGCGGACGCTTCGGCGGAGTCCACCCCGGCCGGGCCGGGTGCGGGCGGGCGCGGCGTGTCCACCTCGGTGACGGCGCTCGGCTCCGACCTGCGCGCGCCTGCGCGCAGGCGCGGCCGCTCGGGGAGCGGCGGGATCGGCGCGAGCCACGGGGGACGGCCGGGTGCGGCGGCGGCCATGGCCGGAACCCGCGCGGGCGCCGGGGAGTCCGCTCGGCGCGGGTCGTCCGGTTCGAGGTCGTCGACCGCGGGCGGCGGTTCGGAGGCGGTCGCCGCCGATGGGGTGACCGGCGTCCCAGGTGCGGCGGCAGGCGCGGCGGCGTCCGTGCCCGACACAGCAGCGACTTCGCCCGTGTCGGAAGGGGTGACCCCGCCCCCTCCCGACACGGACTCGGCGACCGGCGTGCCGACCCCCTGCGCCGCCACCTCCGCCGCCGAAATCTCCTCTGCCGCCGCGAAACCCTCGCGCACGAGCGCTTCGGCGGAGGGCAGCAGCTCCTCGAGTCCGAGTTCGGCGAAGGCGGCGGTGAGCACGGCGACATCCCAGCGCGCCGCGGCCTCGCCCGGCCGCCGGAAGTACCGCTCGATCGCCTCGTGGTCCGCGCTCCCGGCGACGACGACCCCGACACCGGCCGGGTCGAGCGGTTCGGGGTGGCTGACCGCCGAGCCCGGTGCGGTCACGAGCACGGCGAGCTCACCGACGAGGCCGGGCAGCCCCGCCCGCTTCAACCGGGCGCGCAGCCCGGTCGCGGTCTGCGCGGCGCGCACGTCGGGGGTGAGGCTGGCGACGGGGAGGTCGAGATCGGCGGGCGCGGAACCGATCCGCCACCGCTGCTCGGTGTCGAGCACCCCGGATTGGCTGCGCCGCAGCCCCGCGATCTCGACGACGGTGCAGTGCTCCGGCGTCCAGACCAGGATGTCGGCCCGCCGCCCCGGCCCGCCCGCGACCCCGGGCAGCGTACAGCCGAAGACGGCGATGCCGCCGAGCCCGCGATCGGGCCCGTGCCAGCTCTCGAACCATCGCCGGACAAGTTTCTCGGGACCGGAGAACGTACTGTCCTGCGCGATCACGATCATCTCGCGCCCCCTGCAGGGAAAAGTCGAACGGCCTACTACTGCAACAGGATACGATGCCCGCCCGGCGTCGGTGCCACTGCCTCGGCCCGGCGTGGCGGCGACGCGGCGGTGTAGGGGCGGCGCCATGGCGGAGCCGGGGTGTTCCGGATCGGAGGGCCGGCACCTCCGGTCGGGGCCTCCGATGATCGCCCGCCGTTTGCTGTGCTCGATCACCGGGTACGCGGTGCGCAGGACGACCGGAAGGAGCGAGGTGGCCACGAACGCGCAGGTGACGGAGCGGCCGGGCCGGTGGCCCGCGACCGATGTGCTGGCCAGGACCACGCTCGGGGTGGCGACCGCGGCGGTGGTGGGGTCGGCGGCGACGACGCCGGGCAGCGGGTGGTATCGGCGGCTGCGCAAGCCGCGGTTCCAGCCGCCCGCGGCAGCGTTCCCGGTGGCGTGGACGCTGCTCTACGCCGATCTGGCGGTGACCTCGGCGCTGGCGCTGGAGAACGCCCCCGACGAGCGCTACGCCGAGCGGGTGCAGCGGGCGCTGGCCGCGAACCTGGTGTTGAACGCGGGCTGGAGCTGGGTGTTCTTCCGCGCGCACCGGCTCGGTGCCGCGACGGTGACCGCGGCGGCGCTCACCGCGAGCAGTGCGGACCTGACCCGCCGGGTGGCGGCGGCGGACCCGCGCGGGCGCGCGCTGGCCGCCTACCCGGCGTGGTGCGCCTTCGCCACCGTGCTGTCGGCCGCGCTCTGGCACCGTAACCGCCGCTGAGACGACCTGCGCCCAGCGCGCACTCGCCCCGGGTGCCCGACGCGGACTGTCCGCGTCGGGCACGCTCGACCTCGGGCTGCGGATCAGCCCGCCACGCCCGGCCCTTCACCGAGGTAGAACGCGCGGGTCCGGTCGGCGGCGTCGAGCGCGGCCTGCTCCGGCGTTCCGCCCGCGATGGCGGCCTGCCCCCAGGCCGCGGCGGCTTCCCGGATGAACCGCTTGGCCTCGTCGCTCTGCTCCCACTGGGTGGCCTCGGGCGGCAGGTCGTGCCCGGCCAGGTGCGAGGCCATGCCGAGCAGGGCGAGGTCCCAGCCGAGGCCGACCGCGCCGGGGCCGAACTGGTCCCACATCTCGCTGGGGGTGTCGCCGGAGTGGCGCAGGGTGAGCCGGGCCGCGTCGTCACCGACCGGCTCGAGCGCGACGTCGACCCAGGTGACGGCGCCGCCGAACTCCCAGGTGATGCGGAACGAGCGCGGCGGCTCGCACTCCTCGACCACCCCGCTCGCATTGCCCTCGACCTGGAAGCGCCCGCCGAGCCGCAGGTCGCCGGTGACGGGGGCGAACCAGCGGGGGAGCCGTTCGGCGCTGGTGCAGGCCTCCCACAGGTCCTCGACGGTGGTGGCGTACTGCTCGCTCAGCTCGACTATGGTGGGCACGGCGGCCGCGCCGGGCTCGTGCGCGCCGATGGTGACGCCGCGCCGCACGTCGCGCAGCTGGCGGTCGACGTCGACGGGTGCGGTGACCTGGTCATCGGTCATGGGGTGGTTCCTCCTCGGTTCGCCGGGTTCGCTTGCCGCGCGCGATCTCGGTGTCCAGGGCCAGCAGTCGGGTAATCCAGAAGTGCCGGAAGTGGCCGAGCCAGCGGTCCACCTCGCGCAGCGGCTCCGGCGCGACGGCGTAGAGCCGCCGGGTGCCGTCGGCGCGCACCGAGGCGAAGCCGTTGTCCCGCAGCACCTTCAGGTGCTGGGAGACCGCGGGCTGGCTGATTCCGAACTCGGCCCTGACCTGCTCGGCCAGCTCACCGGCCGAGCGTTCCCCGTCCGCGAGCAGCTCGAGCAGCCGCCTGCGCACCGGGTCGCCGAGAACATCGAACGCGTGCACGACCCAATATTTCAGGAAGAACTTATATAAGTCAACCCTGAACTACACGCCCTTCGGCGCCTGCTGCTTCATGAAGCCGAACAGGTACCCGGCGACCCGGCGCATCTGGATCTCCTCGGCGCCCTCGGTGATCCGGTAGCGGCGGTGGTGGCGGTAGATGTGCTCGAAGGGCTTGTGCCGGGAGTAGCCGAGCCCGCCGTGCACCTGCATGGCGCGGTCGGCGGCCTCGCAGCAGAGCCGGTTGGCCCAGTAGTTGCACATGGAGACCTGGGCGGAGACGGTGAAGGCGCCGTCGCGGTCCATGGTCCATGCGGTCTTGTGGATGAGCGCGCGCAGCATCTCGCACTGGGTCTGCAGCTCGACCAGCGGGAACTGCACGGCCTGGTTGGCGGAGAGCCGCTTGCCGAAGGTGCGGCGCTCGTTGGCGTAGGCGACGGCCTCGTCGATGCAGTACTGGGCGGCGCCGAGGCTGGAGGCGGCCTGGCGGATCCGGTTCTCGTTGAAGAAGTGCTGCACGACGGCGAGCCCGCGGCCCTCGCGGCCGAAGATCGCCGAGTGCGGCACGCGCACGCCGTCGAGGGAGATGCGGGCGTGGTCGGTGGGCATGTTGAAGGTCCAGAGGAACTCCTGGACGGTGAAGCCGGGGCTGTTCACCGGGACCAGGAAGGCGGTGATGCCGGTGCCGTCGCCGGGCTCGCCGGAGGTGCGGGCGAAGATGAGGTCGGTGTCGGCGCGGTGGATGCCGGTGTTCCAGGTCTTGGCGCCGGTGATGACCCAGTCGTCGCCGTCGCGCACGGCGGTGGTCTCCATGTGGGTGGCGTCGGAGCCGTGTTCGGGTTCGGTGATGCCGAAGGCGAAGCCGCGGGCGCCGGTGGCGAGGTCTTCGAGCCATTCGGCCTGCTGGGCCTCGGTGCCGTATTCGAGCATGAGCAGCAGCCCGACGTTGTTGCCGACGACGGCGTGTTCGTTCTGCAGGTCGCAGTGCAGCCCGAGGCCCTTGCGGGCGAGGTGTTCGCGGATGACGGCCATGTCGAGGTTGCCACCGCCGCGGCCGCCGTGCTCGACCGGGAAGGGGTAGCGCAGGTGTCCGGCGGCGTCGGCGCGGCGGCGGGCCTCGTCCAGCAGCGCCTCCCAGTCGGCGTTGGGCAGCCCGCCGCGTTCCCAGTCGGTGCGGGCGTCCTCGCGGCGGTGGTCGAAGAAGCGCTCGTTGTCGTCGGCGCGCTGCAGCGGGACGATCTCGCGCTCGATGAACTCGTCGAGTTCGGCGAGGTAGGCGGTGAGCGCGGCGGGCAGCTCGAAATCCATGGTGCTCCTCGGTCAGGATGGCCGGGTCTGCATGAGCAGATCCCATTCGATCTCCGGGATGCGCCGCCCGCTGGCGGCCATCACGATGTCGCGGACGCTGCCGTCGAGGTGTGCGGCGGCCTGCCCGGCCAGCCCGATGCCCCAGGCCAGCGTGGCCAGGGTCTTCCACCAGCGGAAGCGGTCGGGGTCGAATTCGCCGCCCGCCTCGGTGTAGCCGCGGACGAAGGGGTCGCGGCCTGCGAAGCCGCCGAATTCGCGGTCGTCGGCGCCGAAGCGCCACATGCGCAGCGCGGCCCAGGCGGCGTCGCGCATGGGGTCGCCGTAGCGCTGCGCGCCCTCCCAGTCCAGGACGGCGCGGATGCCGTCGGGGCCGATGATCAGGTTGCCGTTGCGCAGGTCGGTGTGGATCAGCGCGGGGCGCGGGGGTGGGGCGGGGACGGCACGGGCGAGGCGGCGCAGCGCGAAGGCGAAGGCGGGCCGGTCGGCGAGCAGCGCGGCGACGCCCTTCTCGGCCTCGGCGAGCGCGGCCTCGGCGGGGTTCTCGCCCGCGGTGCCCGGCAGTTCGGCGGGGGCGAGCGCGGGGTCGACGGCGTGCAGCCGGGCCATGGCGGTGCCGAGCTGGACTGCGATGCGCTCGCCGTTGCCCTCGGCCTCGACCAGCCGCAGCACCCGGCGCGGGACGGTCTCGCCCTCGATCCGGGCGGAGAGCAGGAAGGGCTCGCCGACGACGTCGGGCTCGGGGCAGACGGCGACGAGTTCGGGGACGGCGACCCCGCCCGCGCGGGCCAGTTCGCGCACGGCGGCCTCGGCGGCGACCGGAAGCAGCTGGATACCGGCGGGCACGAGCGTGGCGACCAGGGCGAGCGGGCGCCCGCCGACGGTGGCGTCGACGGCGATGTTGCGCCGCCGCGCCCCGGCGGAGAGCGGCTGCACCGCCTCGACGGTGGCGGGCTCGCCGAGCACCGCGCCGAGGTGGCGGGCGAGCCCGGCGGCGAGGTCGGGGCTCATTCGCCGGTCCAGGCGTCGTAGCCGGGCTTGGCGATGGCGAGGTCGCCGCGGGCGATCTCGACCAGGGCGGCCCATTCGGCGTGTTCGTCGCCCGCGGGCAGCGCGGCGAGCGCGCGCTGTTCGCGTTCGGCGGCGGCGGGGCCGAGCTCGGTTTCGCGGGCGAGGATGCGGGCCAGGTTGGCCCCGACGCGGGCGCGGTGGCGCAGCTCGGGCGGGAGCGCGGGCAGCAGCGTCGCATCGAGCAGTTCGGCCAGGTCGTCGAGGAGTTCCCGGGCCGAGGGACGGTACTGCATCCGCGCCGCCTTCCGTCACGTCGTCGTGGCCGTTCGTACCGTAGCGCATCCTACGGGCGTTGTGCGGGCGGCTGCTGTCAGTTGCCGACCCCGCTCCGAGAAGCATTGCGTACGAGGCATTTCCGTTCGGGCCGGTCATCGCGCGATTTTTCGCGTCGCGGTTTCCCGGCTGCCCGCACGGGTAGTTGCCGAACCGTAACCAGACCGCGGCTCCTGTGGGCGCCGAGACTCGCAGCCCGACGGCGCAATACCGGTCACCGCGGCCTCGCAGCGGTTACCGTGTCGCCCGATATTCCTTCTCGCTCCACCGATCACGTTCGATCGCTCCCTTGCCGCGCGTGTCCGGCGGCAACCCCGCACGAGGAGGCCCGATGAGCACGATGTCCGGAACACGCCAGGCTGCCGGGAGTTCGCCGATCCCGCGGACCCCGCCCGGCCCGCCGGACCAGGACCGGGAGCGGCTGCACATCGCGCTCGTCGCCCCGCCCTACTACGAGGTGCCGCCGAGCGGCTACGGCGGGGTGGAGGCGGTGCTCGCCGACCTGGCCGACGCGCTGGTGGTGCGCGGGCACCGGGTGACGCTGCTCGGCGTCGGGCGCCCCGGCACCAGCGCCCGCTTCGTCGCGGTCTCCGACACCCCGGCCGCGGCCCGGCTGGGCGAGCCGTTCCCGGAGGTGGTGCACGCGCTGGCGGTGCGCCGCGCGATCGAGGCGCTGCACGCGAGCGACCCGGTGGACGTCATCCACGACCACACCTTCGCGGGCGCGCTGAACGCCCCCGCCTTCGCCCGGCTCGGCATCCCGGCGGTGATCACCGTGCACGGCTCGGTCGATTCCGAGCTGGCCGACTACTACCGCGAGATCGGCGACAGCGCCGGGCTGGTCGCGATCAGCGACCGCCAGCGCGCGCTCGCCCCCGACCTGAACTGGGTGGGCCGGGTGCACAACGCGCTGGACCCGGCGGATTGGCCGTTCGAGCCGGTCAAGGGCGACTACGCGCTGTTCCTGGGCCGGTTCTCCCCGGACAAGGGCCCGGACCTGGCGATCAGGGCCGCGCACGCCGCCGGGGTGCCGCTGATGCTGGCGGCCAAGTGCAGCGAGCCCGCGGAACGCCGCTACTTCGAGCAGGGCGTGCGCCCGCTGCTCGGCCCGAGCGACACCCTGGTCGGCGAGGCCGATGCCGCCGCCAAACGCAAGCTGCTGGCCGGGGCGCGCTGCCTGCTGTTCCCGGTGCGCTGGGAGGAGCCGTTCGGCATGGTGCTGATCGAGGCGCTGGCCTGCGGCACCCCGGTGGTGGCGCTGCGCGCGGGCGCGGTGCCCGAGATCGTCACGCACGGGGTGACCGGCATGATCGCCGAGGACCCGATCGAGCTGCCCGCCGCGCTGCACCGGGTGACCGCGCTCGACCCGCGCGACTGCCGCCGCGCCGCCGAGACCCGGTTCGGGGTGCAGCGGCTCGCCGCGGGCTACGAGCACGCCTACCGCGCGGTGCTGTCCCGGCGCGCGCTCGCGGCGGTCGGGGCCCGCGCATGACCGAGCCGCAGACCCTGCCGCACCGCGGCGAGCTGCCCTTCGACACCGGCCCGCAGACGGTGACGCTGGTGGAGGCCACCACCTTCTGCGCCTCGGACCCGCGCGGCGACATCGGCGGCGCCGCGGCGGGGCTGTACTACCGCGACACCCGGCTGCTGTCGCGCTGGGAGCTGCTGGTCGAGGGCCACCCCGCCGAGCAGCTGGCCCTCGACGTGCCGGAGCCGGACGAGGCCAGGTTCGTGCTGCGGGTGCCGCCGCGCGCCGGGCTGGCCGACAGCACCCTGCTGATCGAGCGGCGCAGGCTGGTCGGGGAGGGGCTGGCCGAGACCATCACGGTGCGCAACCTGAGCCACGAGGACACCGTGGTCGGGCTGGTGCTGCACGCCGACGCCGACTTCGCCGGGCTGCTCGCGGTGAAACAGGGCCGCGCGCACCACGTCCCGGTGCAGGCGACCCCGGCCGAGCACGAGTTGCTGCTGCACGACCAGAGCGGCACCGGGCACGGGGTCGCGGTCCGCGCCACCGGCCCGGCCCCGGTGATCGTGCCCGGTCAGCTGCGCTGGCAGGCGGTGGTGCCCGCGCAGGGCGAGTGGGAGGTCCGGCTGCTGGTGCAGCCGATCAGCGGGCACCGCCGGGTGGAGGTGGCCTGCCTGGACCGCTGCGCCGAGCACCCGGCCCGGCACTGGCGCGCCACCCCGACCGCGCTGACGGCGAGCGCGCCCGCGCTGGATCTGGCGCTGCGCCGCGCCGACACCGACCTGGGCGCGCTGCGCATCGAGGACTCGGCGGCGGGCGCGGGGTACGTGGCGGCGGGCGCGCCGTGGTTCATGACGCTGTTCGGCCGCGACAGCCTGCTCACCTCGTGGATGACGCTGCCGCTGGATCACGGGCTGGCGCTGTCGACGCTGCGCGAGCTGGCCGCGACCCAGGGCGCGCGGCTGGATCCCTTCACCGAGGAGCAGCCGGGCCGGATCATGCACGAGCTGCGCCACGGCGGCCGGGACTGGCACGACGCGCTCACCTACGGCTCGGTGGACGCGACGCCGCTGTTCGTGGTGCTGCTGGCCGAGGCGCGGCGCTGGGGCGCCCCGGACGCCGAGGTCGAGGCGCTGCTGCCCGCGGCGGACGCGGCGCTGCGCTGGATCGCCGAGTACGGCGACCGGGACGGCGACGGGTTCGTGGAGTACCGGCGGCTGTCGGACCAGGGTCCGGTGCACCAGGGCTGGAAGGGCAGCTTCGACGCGGTCACCGATGCCAGGGGCCGCTCGGCGGGGCCGTCGATCGCGCTGGCCGAGGTGCAGGGGTACGTGTACGCGGCGTACTTGGCGCGCGCGGAGTTGGCGGCGGCGTTCGGCGAGGCGGAGACCGGGGCGCGGATGCTGGCCGCGGCCGAGGAGCTGCGGGCCCGGTTCGACGAGGCGTTCTGGATTCCCAAGCACGGCTGGTACGCCGTGGGCCTGGACGGCGACAAGCAGCAGATCGACGCGCTGACCAGCAATGCCGCCCAGTGCCTGTGGACCGGGATCGTGGCCGACGAGCGCGCCGAGGAGTTGGTGGACCGGTTGGCGGGCCCGGCGATGAACAGCGGGTTCGGGCTGCGCACGCTGGCCGACGGGATGGGCGCCTACAACCCGATGAGCTACCACAACGGCTCGATCTGGCCGCACGACACGGCGCTGGCGGTGGCGGGGTTGGCCCGCTACCGGCACGTGAGCGGGGCGGCGGAGTTGGCGGAGTCGCTGGCGGTGGGGCTGCTGGACGCCGCGGAGCGGTTCGGCGGCCGGTTGCCGGAGCTGTTCTGCGGGTTCCCGCGGCGGCGCTTCGACCCGCCGATCCCGTACCCGGCGGCCTGTTCCCCGCAGGCGCTGGCCAGCGCGGCCCCGCTGCTGCTGATCCGCGCCCTGCTCGGCCTGGAGCCGGACCTGCCGCGCCGCACCCTGCTGCTCACCCCGCGGCTGCCCGCCGCGTGGGGCGAGGTCCGCCTGACCGACCTGCGCCTCGGCGGGGCGAGCGTGCACATCGTCGCCCGCGGCGACACCGCCCGCGTCGAGGGGCTCCCCGCGGACTGGCACCTCGACACCCGCTGAGGATCAGCCGCTCTTCTCCCCGGCCGGGGCATCGGCGTCATCCGGTTTCCCGGCTCGGGAGGGGTTGTTGTCCGTGGCCTCGGGGGCCGGTTCGGTGACGACGTCGATCTGTTCGCCGAGGTAGCGCACGACGACGGCGACCATGGCGGCGACCGGGACGGCGAGGAAGGCGCCGACGATGCCGTAGAGCGAGCCGCCCGCGGTCACCGCGAGCAGCACCACGACCGCGTGCAGCTTCATGCTGCGGCTCTGCAGCACCGGCTGCAGCACGTTCCCCTCGAGCTGCTGGACCGCGATGATGATGCCGAGCACGATGAGCGCGGTGGTGAAGCCGTTGCCGACCAGCGCGACCAGCACCGCCAGCGCGCCGGCGACGAAGGCGCCGACCACGGGCACGAAGCCGCCGATGAAGGTGAGCACGGCGAGCACCATGGCGAGCGGGACGCCGAGGATGACCAGGCCCGCGCCGATGAAGATCGCGTCGATCAGGCTGACCAGCGCCTGGGTGCGGATGAAGCCGCCGAGCGTGGTCCACATGCGGTTGAGGACTTCCTCGACGTGGCGCCCGCTGCGGCTGCCGAGCAGCAGGTGCAGCCAGGGCAGGAAGCGCGGCCCGTCCTTGATGAAGAAGAAGACCAGCACCAGCACCAGGAAGATGGCGATGAGCGCGGAGGTGGCGGTGGTGACGCCGGTGAAGACCCCGCCCGCGATCTGCTCGGCGCTGGACTGCAGCCGCTGCACGATGGCGTCGACCGCGGAGTCGAGCTGTTCGTCGCGGACCCGCAGCGGCGGGCCGCGCAGCCAGTCGCGCACCTGGTTGACGCCCTCGGTGGACTTGTCGGCCAGATCGGGGGCCTGGTCGGCGACCGAGGGGACGATCAGCGCGACCACCCCGGCGAGCGCGCCGATGAAGCCGAGCAGCGAGAGCGTGGCGGCGAGCGCGGGCCGCAGCCCGTGGTTGACCATCCAGCGGGTCGGCGGCCACAGCACGGTGGCCACGACGATGGCCATGGCCACCGGAAGCAGGATCACCCACAGCTTGGCGATGAGGTAGCCGAGCACCCAGGCGCCCGCGGCGACCGCGACCAGGCACAGCGACCACTTGGCCAGCCAGAGGAAC
Organism: Nocardia sp. NPDC057353; assembly: GCF_042667085.1. Lineage (NCBI taxonomy): Bacteria > Bacillati > Actinomycetota > Actinomycetes > Mycobacteriales > Nocardiaceae > Nocardia > Nocardia sp. NPDC057353. Next base: position 60,202 of record NZ_JBHVAK010000007.1, on the reverse strand, counting down.
CCGCGCCCGATCACCTCGCCCCGGTCACGGGCCTCGGGGGGCTTGGGTTTGGTGCCGTGCTCGACGGCGTCGTCCGCGCTCACGCGGCCAGTTTCGCACGACGGGGCGCGAATCCGCGCTCGCCCGGGTGGGGTTGTCCGATCACGGGTGCCGCGATGCCCGTTGCCGGGGAGCGCAAACGTGACCGATCCGGCGAGAAGAGCACGCGCGCATCGGCTTCCGTCCGATGTGGGGCACGCCACGCCGGGACCGGGTTTGGCGATTCCGACGGGATTGACGGAAAAATTGCAGGGCAATCTCGAAGCAGGCCGGGCGGTGTCCCGGCACCGGGCCGTGCGGGCCCGGCGGAACCTGGAAGGGAGTGGGAGGAATGGCGCGCCGGGAAGCGGAGTTGGTGGCGGCATTCGTCCGCTTGGCGGACACGCTCGTCGACGATTACGACCCGATGGATCTGGTCCAGTACCTGCTGGATCGAGCCGTCGAGCTGCTACCGCCCGCCGACAACGGCGCGGTGCTGCTGGTGGACGAGCACGGCGACCTGCAGGTCTTCGCCTCGACCGACGAGACGGCGCGCTGGCTGGAGCTGCTGCAGCTGCAGTCCCGCAACGGCCCGTGCCTGCAGTCCTACCGGACCGCGGAGCGCGTGGTCACCGAGGATCTGCGCCGCGACGAGGCGCGCTGGCCGGAGTTCGCGGCCACCGCCTACCAGCAGGGGTTCCGTTCGGTCTACGCGCTGCCGATGCGGCTGCGTGACGAGCGCCTCGGCGCGATGAACCTGTTCAGCTCCGATGCCGAGGCGCACCTGTCCGACGACGACCTCGCGGTGGGGCAGGCGCTGGCCGACATCGCGACGATCGCGCTGCTGCGGGCCAGGCAGCTGGCCGACACCAGGACGGTGAACAACCAGCTGCAGCACGCGCTGCAGTCGCGGATCGTGATCGAGCAGGCCAAGGGCGTGCTCTCGGCGCAGGGCGAGCTGCACCCGGAGACGGCGTTCGCGGCGCTGCGCGGCTATGCCCGCCACCATCGGCGCAGGCTGCCCGAGCTCTCGCGCGAGGTGGTGGAGCGGTCGGTGGACGCCGCGGCGGTGCTGGCCTTCGCCGGGGCCCGCTCGGGTGAGCGTTAGTCGGGCTCGGCTCCGTCGGCGCGTTCGTGCACGGTGAGCAGCAGGTGGTCGAACCTGGTGCGCAGCTGCACGTCGGTGTCGGCGGTGGCGGTGAGCTCGGCGATCAGCCGGGCGGCGAGGGTGCGGAGTTTGACGTTGGTCTCCTGGGAGCGCCAGGCCAGTACCCGGAAGGCCTGGTCGGCGCTGATCCCGTAGACCAGCATCATGGCGCCCTTGACCTGTTCGATGGCGGCGCGCGATTCGTAGAGTTCGGGCAGCACCCCGTCCAGGGTGGCCTTGCGGCTCTCGGCGAAGGTGTCGGTGACGTCGATGTAGTAGCCGCTGGTGCCGAGCACGGCGCCGTCGTCGTCGAGCATGTAGTCGCCGACGACGAGGACGTGGCGCACCGCGCCCGCCCGGTCGACGATGCGGTGGCTGCTGCAGAACGGCTCGCCGGTGTCGACGGTGCGGGCGATGGTGGCGGCGACCTGCTCGCGGTCGTCGGGGTGTTTGTGCGCGAGCAGCAGGTCGGTGGTGGCCTGCACGGTGCCCTTGGCGTAGCCGTGCATGGCGGCGACCTCGTCGGACCATTCCCAGCGCTGGTCGGCGAGCCAGAACCGGAAACCGCCCGCGACCTGCCTGCGGCCCCCGGCCAGCAGGTCGGCGCCGCCGGGCAGCCCGGCCTCGGCCTCGGGCGCGCGCAGCTGGGCGCCGAGCACGACGGCATCACTGTTCGCCTGGTCCATACCCCTACCTCTTCCGACGAAATGATTCGCCGCAGGCCACCGGGGTCTGGGGTAGCGCGTGACGCCGTCCAGAATATCGAATGCCGGTGGCGGGCCGGTTGCGGGGGCACCGGTGTTGATCTTGAAACCGGCCGGTACTTCCGATCGGGGTGATCGCACCGGCCGCGGCGGGGCCGCGCCGGATGGTAGGAAAGGGGACGTGTCCGCACCTGGCGATCCCTCCGGCCCCCGTCCCGACTCCAGCGCCGTCGCCGAGGTCGTCGATCTGGTCAGCGCGCTGATCCGGTTCGACACCTCGAACACCGGTGAGCTGGCCACCACCAAGGGCGAGGCCGAGTGCGCGCGGTGGGTGATCGAGCAGCTCGAGGAGGTCGGCTACACCACCGAGTACGTGGAGTCCGGCGCGCCGGGCCGCGGCAACGTCTTCGCCCGGCTGCCCGGCGCCGACTCCTCGCGGGGTGCGCTGCTGCTGCACGGCCACCTGGACGTGGTGCCCGCCGAGGCGGCGGACTGGAGCGTGCACCCGTTCTCCGGCGCGGTCCGCGACGGCTACGTGTGGGGGCGCGGCGCGGTCGACATGAAGGACATGGTCGGCATGTCGCTCGCGCTGGCCAGGCAGTTCCGCCGCGAGGGGACGGTGCCGCCGCGCGATATCGTCTTCGCCTTCCTGGCCGACGAGGAGAACGGCGGCCGGTGGGGCTCGCAGTGGCTGGTGGAGCACCGCCCGGACCTGTTCGACGGCATCACCGAGGCGGTCGGCGAGGTCGGCGGCTTCTCGCTGACGGTGCCGCGCCCGGATGGCACCGACCGCCGCCTGTACCTGGTGGAGACCGCGGAGAAGGGGTTGGGCTGGATGCGGCTGCGCGCCAAGGCGCGCGCGGGCCACGGCTCGTTCCTGCACGAGGACAACGCGGTGACCATCCTGGCCAGGGCGGTGGCGCGGCTGGGCACGCACACCTTCCCGCTGGTGGTCTCGGATTCGGTGGCGGAGTTCCTGGCGGCGGTCTCGCAGGAGAGCGGGCTGGAGTTCGATCCGGCGGGCCCCGACATCGAGGGCAGGCTGGCCAAGCTGGGCACGATCTCCCGGATCATCGGCGCGACGCTGCGCGACACCGCGAACCCGACCATGCTGAGCGCCGGGTACAAGGCGAACGTGATCCCGCAGACCGCGGAGGCGGTGGTGGACTGCCGGGTGGTGCCGGGGCGCCAGGCCGAGTTCGAGCGCGAGGTGGACGAGCTGATCGGCCCGGATGTGGAGCGGGAGTGGATCACCAAGCTCGACTCCTACGAGACCACCTTCGACGGGCACCTGGTGGACGCGATGAACGCGGCGGTGCTGGCGCACGACCCGAACGGGCGCACGGTGCCCTACATGCTCTCCGGCGGTACCGACGCCAAGGCCTTCGCCAAGCTCGGGATCCGCTGCTTCGGGTTCGCGCCGCTGCGGCTGCCGCCGGAGCTGGATTTCACGGCGCTGTTCCACGGCGTGGACGAGCGGGTGCCGGTGGAGTCGCTCGAATTCGGCACCCGGGTGCTGGAACACTTCCTGCTGCACAGCTGAACCGAACCGAGAGAGGACCCATGACCCACAACCCGTACGACGCGCTGCCCGACGTCCCGTCCTTCACCGTCACCTCCGACGACGTCGCCGACGGGGAGAAGTTCGGCAACGACCAGGTGAGCGGGGTGTTCGGGGCAGGCGGCCGGGACATCTCGCCGCAGCTGTCGTGGTCCGGCTTCCCCGAGGGGACCAAGAGCTTCGCGGTCACCGTCTACGACCCGGACGCCCCGACCGCGTCCGGGTTCTGGCACTGGGCGGTGGCCGACATCCCGGCGGGCACCACCTCGCTCCCGTCGGGGGCGGGCAGCGGCGAGGAGGGCGGGGCGATCCCGACCGGGGCGATCACGCTGCGCAACGACGGCGGGGTCGCCGGCTACATCGGTGCGGCCCCGCCGGAGGGGCACGGCCCGCACCGCTACTTCATCGTGGTGCACGCCGTCGACGTGGAGAGCCTCGGCATCCCGCCGGAGGCGAGCCCGGCGTTCCTCGGCTTCAACCTGTTCAGCCACACCCTGGCCCGCGCCACCCTGGTCGCCACCTACGAGCAGTAGGCCCGCGCGCACGAGAACGGCCCCGGACGCGCTGTCCGGGGCCGTTTCTCGCCCGTGGCTAGACCGCGACGACGCGCCCGCCCGGCTCGGGGCCGTAGAGCGCGGTGATCTCGGCGGCGTAGGCCTTCGCGATCGGCACCCGCTTGAGCGACATCTTCGGTGTGAGCTCCTCGCCGCCGGGCTCCCAGACGCGGTCGACGATGGTGAAGCGCTTGATCTGCTCCACCCGGGACAGCTTCTTGTTGCCCTCGGCGACGGCGGCGCGCACCTCGTCGACGATCTCGGTGCGGGCCACGAGCGCGGGCAGCTCCTCGCCGGTGGCCTCGAGGTCCTTGGCGCGCAGGGCGAGCACGTCGGGGTCGACCATGATCAGCGCGGTGATGTAGGGCCTGGCGTCGCCGATGGCGACGATCTGCCCGACCAGCGAGCTGGCGGCCTTGACGGCGTTCTCGATATTGGAGGGGGCGATGTTCTTGCCCGCCTCGTTGATGATGAGTTCCTTCTTGCGGTCGATGATCCGCAGGTAGCCGTCGTCGTCGAGGCTGCCGACGTCGCCGGTGTGCAGCCAGCCGTCGGGGTCGATGGCCTCGGCGGTCTTGTCGGGCATGTTGCGGTAGCCGCGGGTGACGATCGGGCCGCGGATCAGCACCTCGCCGTCCTCGGCGAGCTTGAGCTCGACGCCGTCGACGGCGCGCCCGACCGAGCCGGGGCGCGGGTTGTCCAGGTCGGTGAAGGTGCCGACGCCGGTGGTCTCCGACATCCCCCACACCTCGCTGACCACGAACCCGAGCCCGAGGTAGTACTCCAGGGTCTCCGGCGGGATGGGGGCGGCGCCGGAGGAGGCGACGCGCAGCTGGTCGAGCCCGAGCGCGGCGCGCAGCTTGGACAGCACCAGCTTGTCGGCGAGCGCGTGCTGGGCCTTCAGCACCGGCGAGCGGCCCTTGCCGCTGAGATCGGCCCGCGCGGCGGCGATCCCGGTCCTGATCGCCCAGTCGGCGAGCGAGCGCTTGACCGGGCTCGGCTCGGCGGCGAGCTTGCCCTCGACCCCGGCCTTGATCTTCTGCCACACCCGCGGCACGCCGAAGAAGGTGGTGGGGCGGGCGTCGGGCAGCGCGGCGGCGATCTCGCGCGGGTCCGGCACCGTGGTGATCTGCACGCCGGTGAGCAGGCTGATCGAGTGCCCGGAGATGCGGTCGGCGACGTGCGCGGCGGGCAGGTAGGAGACGGCGCGGTCGTCGAAGCCGACCTTCAGCGGCCCGCTGAGCAGCGCGATGATCTGGGCGAGGACGTTGCGGTGGCTGATCTCCACGCCCTTGGAGGGGCCGGTGGTGCCGGAGGTGTAGATGAGGGTGGCGAGGTCGTCGGCGCGCACGGCCTGCCAGGCGGCGTCGAAGTCGAAGTCGAAGTCGGGTTTCGGGTTCGCCTCCAGGTCGGCGAGGGTGATCGCCCCGGTGGCCGGGCCGTCGACGACGATCAGGTGCTCGACCTCGGCCTGCACGGCGGTGATGATCGGCAGGAACGCCTGCTCGGTGATGACGACCCGGTTGCCCGCGTTGCCGAACTGGTGCGCGATCTGCTCGGTGGAGCTGGTGTTGTAGACCGAGAACGGGGTGGCGCCCAGGTGCAGCGCGGCGGTGTCGACCAGGTTGAACTCGGGCCGGTTGGTGAGCATGATGCCGACGGTGTCGCCGTGGCCGACGCCGAGCTGGGCGAGCCCGGCGGCGAGCACCCGCACCCGTTCGGCGTACTGGCCCCAGGTGATCTCCTGGGTTCCGCCGACGGTGCGCAGCGCCACCTGCCCGGGGCGCAGCTTCACGGTCTCCTGGAAGGCGGCGGGCACGGTGTAGACGGTGGTGCCCGATTCGTGGGCGAAGCCGATGTCCGGTGTTGTCATAGTCGTTTGTCCCGATCGTCGAGCGTGGCCACACGCTGCCCTGACAGAATGGCGATGATCGTATGTCACCGTGTCAGCCGGCAGGGTGCGCAGAAGTGCTGTGGGTCACGTCGATCGTAGCGAAACGCCCGCCCGGAACGTCCGGATTCGGGTTTCTACTCGGGCAGCAGGTGCCCCCGCCTGGTCCGCTTCGCCGCCAGGTACCGGCGGGCGGCGTCCGAGCGCGGCACGGTGTGCAGCGCGACCCGCTCCACCGCGATCCCGGCCGCGCGCACGGCGGCGACCTTGTCCGGGTTGTTGGTCATGAGCCGCACCGCGCTCAGCCCGAGCCCGGCCAGCCCGAGCGCGGCGACCTCGAAATCCCGTGCGTCCTCGCGCAATCCGAGCCGGTGGTAGCTGTCGTAGGTGTCCAGGCCGGTCCGCTGCCCGAGCCCGATTCCGCGGGCCTTGTTCCGCAGCCCGGCCCCGCGCCCCTCCTGCTCGAGGTAGATCAGAACCCCGGCCCCCTCGTCCTGGATGGCGTCCATGGCGGCCTGCAGCTCGGGGCCGCAGTCGCAGTCCTCGAAGCCGAGCACGTCGCCGTAGAGGCAGCGCGAGTGCAGGCGGACCAGGCAGCCGTCGGTGAGGGTGCCGAAGATCAGCAGGTGCCCGCCGTCGACGGCGTCGGCGAGTTCGACGACTCGGACGGCGAGTTCGCGCCCGCGGCGCGAGCTCCGATGGGCGGCGTCGAACTGGCCGGGCGCGATCGTGGTCAAATGAGCTTCCTCCGAAGCGGGTGTCGGTCTCGCGGGGCCGCGTGGACCGGCTCAAAGTACCTCAGTCCGCGGCGCGGGGCCGGTCCACCATCCGGTCGATCGCGGCCTTGTACGGCATCGCCTCGGGGACATCGCCCGCGAGCGCCTGCGTCGCCGCCATGGCCGCGCACACCCAGGCGAAATCCGGGTGCCCGCCGGTGACGACCAACTGGTAGGCGAGCGCGCCGCAGAAGGCGGCGTGCGCGCCGGGCGCGTCGCGCAGCACGGCGCGGCGCGGCCGGTCGATGTCGAGGTCGCCGTGCGCGCCGCGCAGCCTGCAGGCGAAGCCCTCGATCGCGCAGACGGTCCGCACGCCGAGCGCGAGCAGTTGCAGCGCCACCTCGCCGTCGAAGTCGCGGACCGGGCGGTTGTCGTCGGGCCAGTCGTCGGCCGAGACCAGCCGGTCGAGTTCGCGCGGGTTGCCGACGACGAAGTCGACGCCGTCGAGGAACTGGTAGAGGCTGGCGGGGCGGCGCGGCGGCGGCGCGGCGTGCAGGACGACGAAGGGCGGGCGCGGCACGCTGCGCAGCACGGCCAGCGCCTGTTCGACCACGGGCAGCGGCGATTCCAGGGTCAGCACGACCACGTCGGAGCTGACGAGCGCGGCGGCGACGGCGGGGGCGAGCAGGTCCTGGGGGGCGAGCTGGACCCGGTCGCCGTCGGCGCCGATGGTGAACGCGGCGCCCTGCCGGGTGACGATCAGCGCCGCGACCTCGGTGGCGTGCCCGGCCACGGTCCGGACGAAGGTGGTGTCGACGTCCTCGTCGGCGAGCCGGGCCAGGATCCGCCTGCCCGCGTCGTCGTCGCCGATCGCGGCGAGCAGCCGCGCCTCCATGCCGAGCCGGGCCGCGGCGACGGCGCGGTTGAGCCCCTTGCCGCCGATGCGCTCCTCGAACCGGCCGCGGACCGAGATGCCCTCGGCGGGGAGCCGGTCGGTGCGGTAGAGGTGGTCGACGACGGCGTTGCCGAGCACGGTGACGGTGCCCGCGGAGCCGTAGCTCGCGACGAGTTCGTCGGCCTGCTCGGAGACCCCGGGCAGCAGCGGGCCCTTGCCGTTGCGGGCGAGGTCGTCGACGAGTTCGGCGGCCAGCGCGGTGAAGGCGCGCTGCTCGGGGGTGACGCGCAGGGTGCGCACGCTGGGCGCCGACGGCACCGGGCGGGCGCCGAGCGCGGCGTGCAGCAACTGCCAGGCCTCGGTCAGGTAGACGCGGCGTTCGCCGAGGTCGGCGGCGTAGAGGCGGGCGGTGTCGACCTCGGCCGCGCCCGGCTCGATCAGCCCGAGCGCGAGCGCGGCGTCGACGACGAGCCGGTCGGTGGGGGAGAGGCGGCGGGCGACCTCCCTGACCACGGGCAGCACCGCCTCGGCGGAGTCGATGCCCGCCTGCCTGGCGTAGGTGCGCACGGCCGGAAGCCGCAGCAGCGGTTCGACGTCGATCTCGGTGGTGCGGACCCGTTCGGCGCTGAGCCCGGACCGCTTGCCGAGCCGGGTGAGGATCTGTCGGACAGCGACCACCTGTCCGTCGACCGGCCCGCTCACCGCGCTCACCTCCCGCCACCGCGCCTCCAACATACAGTGCCATTTGCCGTCGCGCGCGCGCTCGCGGGCGGGCAAACAGGTCGCGAATCGGCAACGACTGCCAATTATCCTCCCGCGCAGCCGGATTCCCGCTGTCCATCCGGCATGACAGCAGGTTTACGCCACTGTTCACCTGTCAATTCCCATGACTCGTTGGCAATTGACCGCTTTCCGCGGCAACTGTCACACTGGGATCGGCTCCTCCCGTCGGGGAAGAGGCCCGGAGGGGCCGGCGAGGAGGGATCATGCCAATCCGCGTCACCGAATCGGACATGACCAGCGACGTCTCCCCGGAGTACGCGTACCTGGTGTCTTCCGGGGGAGCTGCCGCGTGGCGGTTGAGCTGGCTGCCGGAGCGCCCGCTCACCCGCGAGCAGGCCATGGCGGGGATGGAGCTGGACGCGCTGGTGTCCGATCCCGCGCTGGTCGGCGACCCGATGGCGTTCGCGCTGATGCAGGAGCGGGCGCACCGCCTCGGCATGGTGTTCGCCCAGGCACTGCTGCTGCTGGCCACGCGGATGGCGGCCAGGACGGCGCGCGCGGGCGCCGAGATCACGCCCGGCGAGCCCGCCGAGGGGGCGCGGGGCGGCGACATCGGGGTGCCGCGGAAGGTCCGCAGGCACGACCGGGCGCCCGGGCCGCAGTACCTGACCGGCCCGCTTCCGCACACCGAGCCGCCGGTGGTCTCGCCCTGACTCAGGCCGAGGTGACGTGCTCGGCGCCGACGGCCTCGGACAGCTCCCGGTAGCCTGCGGCGCGCAGCCGCGCGGCGATCCCGCGGTGGATGCGCCGCGCCCAGAACGGCCCGCCGTAGATGAACCCGGTGTAGCCCTGCAGCAGGCTCGCCCCGGCCAGGATCCGCTCCCACGCCTGATCCACGGTCTCGATCCCGCCCACCGAGACCAGCACCAGCTGCCCGCCGACGCGCCGGTAGAGCCTGCGCAGCACCTCGAGCGAGCGGTCGGCGACCGGCGGCCCGGACAGCCCACCGGCCCCGCAGGCCTCGACCTGCCCGGCCGGGGTGGCCAGCCCGGCGCGCCCGATGGTGGTGTTGGTGGCGACGATCCCGGCCAGCCCGAGCTCGAGCGCGAGATCGGCGACGGCGTCGATGTCGTCGTCGGACAGGTCGGGGGCGATCTTGACCAGGACCGGGACGGTGACGGTGTCGAGCACGGCGCGCAGCAGCGGCCGCAGCGACGCCACGGCCTGCAGGTCGCGCAGCCCGGGGGTGTTGGGCGAGCTGACATTGACGACGACGAAGTCGGCGTGCGGGCCGAGCAGCGCGGCGCTGGTGGCGTAGTCGGCGGCGGCCTCCGCGGCCGGGGTGGCCTTGGTCTTGCCGATATTGGCGCCGATGGGCACGCCGGGGCGGCGCCCGCGCAACCGGTCGGCCGCGCGGGCGGCGCCGTCGTTGTTGAACCCCATCCGGTTGATCAGGGCACGATCGGCGGGCAGCCGGAACAGCCGGGGGGCCGGGTTGCCGGGTTGGGCGTGCGCGGTGACGGTGCCGATCTCGGCGAAGCCGAACCCGAGCGGGGTCCAGGCCCCGACCCCGTCGGCGTTCTTGTCGAACCCGGCCGCGAGCCCGAGCGGGGCGGGGAACCGCACCCCGAAGGCGGTGGTGCCCAGGATCGGGTCACGCACGGCGAGGACCCGGTGCAGCACCGCGCGCAGCGGCGGGATCCGGGTCGCCCACCGCATGAGCGCGAAGGCGGTGTGGTGGGCCCGCTCCGGCGGAAGCAGGAACATCAGGCGCAGCAGCAGGCCGTACATCAGATCCCCGGTTCGGACTCGGGTAGCGCGGCGTTGCGGCGCCTGCGCAGCAGCACGCGGCGGCTGCCGTCGGTGTAGGCGCGGACCCGGGACAGCTCCCAGCCGCCGTACTCGGCCTGGATGGCCAGCCGCATGGAGGCCGTCACCCTGGTGACCTCGGGGGGCAGCCGCAGCGGCACGTACTCGTAGTCGTCGCCGCTGGTCTCCCAGCCCGCGGGGAGCGCGGTTCGCGAACTCCGATGCTTCGGCGCCATCACTGACCTCTCTTCCGATCCGTCGCGGCGATCCGCTGGACGCCGCCGCCTGCGGCCGAGGCCACGAACAGGTCGCCGGTGCCCGCGTCGACGGCGAGCGCGTCCGGCTGCCGGACCGTCGGACGACGGTCCACCTCCACCGGTATCCCGGTGCCGAGATCGAATCCGACGACCTCGTTGCTCTGCGTGCACGACACCCACACGGTGTCCGACCCGGCGTCGTAGGCGACTGCGTAGGGCGAGGAGCCTACCGGGAAGCGCTGCCGCAGCACGAGCGGCGCGGTGGTGTAGACCAGCAGTTCCCCGTGCTCGGGGTCGGTGACCAGGACCCGTCCCTGCGCATCGGCGATCAGGGTGGTGGCGCCGTCCCCGGCGCGCAGCCGCAGCCCGAGCCGGTCGGCGCCGGTGTCGAGCTCGGCGATCAGGCTCTGGTGCCGGTCCAGCACGGCGACCTCGCCGCCGATGACGGCGAGCGCGTCGGCGGTGACCAGCCCGTCCGCGGCGGCGCGGACGGCGCCGTCCGGGCCGAGGGTGCGGACCTGCCCGTCGGCGGTGCCGACGACCAGGGTGCCGTCCGGGCCGGGGGAGACGCTGCGCACGTCACCGTCGACCGGCACCTCGGTGCTCGCCCCGGTGGCGGGCTCGACCCGCACCACCGCGCCGGGCACCGCGGCCAGCAGCTCGCCCGGGCGGCCGGGCACCAGCGCGGCGGCCGCCCCGGGCAGGGTGAGCGTGCGGGCGACCGCGACCGGGTCGTCGGCGGGGTCGAGCACGTCGAGCCTGGTGCCCGCGGCGGCGGCGAGCAGCCCGCTGCCGGGTTCGGCGGCGAGCAGCGTGTAGGAGGAGCCCGCCAGCGCGGTACGCCCGGCGGGCGGGACCGCGGGCGCCGGAGCGGCGGCGGGGGTGGCCGGGACGCGGGTGGGGACGTCGGGGCCGGACCCGTCCCCCGAGCAGCCGGTGAGCAGGGCCAGCGCCACCAGCCCCGCCGCCAGCGAACCAACCGGACGCATCCGCCGCCCTCCCTTTCCACCGCTCACCTGCGACACCGCACCGGACCGAGCACTCACCCGGCGCGAAACGCCCGCCCCGCCGGGGCCGACATACGAGAAGACCGCATCGACCCATGATGACGCAACATCGCTGCGCCGGGCCCCGGCCGCGACGGTGTTTCGACCGTTCGCCCGGGGGTTACCGTCAAGGTGACCCCCACCGACCCAGGGAGACCCGGTTGCCGCCCGACCGATCATCCGGCTTCACCGTCGACGACCTCACCGTCGGCCCGTTCGCGCACGGCTTCGGAACCACCGCCGATGGCCACCCCTTCGCGTTCCGGACCGTCCGGTCCACTCTCTTCGTGGAAATATACCGGCACACCCCCGACCTGGCCGTTCCCGGCCCCGAGGACGTGCTCGCGGCCGCCGACACCCCCGTCACCGACATCGACCTCGACGACGCGCGCAGCGTCACCGCGCTCGTGCGCGACCTGCTGCCCGCCGCGACCCCGCTGCCCGGCGCCGCAGGCGGCGAACCCACGATCGTGCGCGCCCTTCTGGGACGGCTGGGGGCCGTCATCGACGGCCGCTGACCCCATACGGTATCCCTGTAGGTGATGCTTCCCACACCGCACCGCCCCATCCGCCGCGCGCTCGGCGCCGCGGCCGCCACCGCTGTCGTGTTCACCCTCGCCGCCTGCGGCGACGGCGTGGACGAGAGCGCCGTCGCCGCCGCCCGCTCCTCCGCCAACGCCGCGGTCACCTCCTCGATCGCCGCCACCTCCTCCGAGATCGCCAACCGGCACATCCCCACCGCGGCCGAGCTCGACGCCAGGATCAAGAGCGCGCTCGACCCCGCCCTGCCCGACGCCGAGCGCACCGCCCTGATCGAGGACGGCGACGCCTTCCGCGACGCCATCCCGGACATGTACAAGGCGCTGCAGGACAACCCGCGCGCCGTCTACGGCGTCACCGACCCGGTCTTCGACAACCGCGACGGCACCCTCACCGCCACCCTGCGCCTGGACAAGGACGGGACCGGCAGCAACATCCGCACCACCGTCGTGCACTTCGTCTACCTCGACGGTCAGTGGAAGATCTCGCGCACCGACCTGTGCGGCATCCTGCGCTCGGCCGACTACCGCACCCCCGCCTGCGGCTGAGGCGCGCGTGCTGCACTCCGGCTCCCTGCGGTGGGGCAGGTTCGTCTTCCGCCACCGCTTCGCGGTCCTCGCGCTGTGCGTGTTCGCCGTGCTCGTCACCGGCTGGTACGGCCGCGACCTCGGCGACCACCTGACCCAGGAGGGCTGGTTCGACGAGAGCAGCGAATCGGTCGCCGGATCGAAGATCGCCGACGACACCTTCGGCCGCGACACCGACAGCGACCTGATCCTGCTCTTCACCGCCCCCGCGGGCAGCACCGTCGACGACCCGCAGGTCCGCGGCCCGGTCACCGCCGCACTCACCGAACTCCGCGAACAGCACCCCGACCGGGTCGCCAAGATCGACAGCTACTGGGACAGCCCGTTCGCCGCCTCCGCCACCGACGAGACCCGCACCGTCGCCTTCGCCGTGGTCGGCCTGCGCGAACAGGGCACCGAGGCGATCGAGAACTTCCTCGCGCTCAAACCCGCGCTCGGCGCGAACGGCGACGGCACCGGCCCGGGCGGCACCACCGTGCAGCTGGCCGGGCTGCAACCGGTCGTCGAGGGCATCAACACCGGTATGCAGGACGACATCCGCCGCGCCGAGGTCATCGCGCTGCCCCTGGTCGCGATCCTGCTGTACTTCGTCTTCGGCGGCATCGTCGGCGCGCTGCTCCCGGTCCTGGTCGGCGGCATGACGATCCTGGCCGGGCAGGGCGTCATGCGCGGGCTCACCGACTACATCGACGTCAACGTCTTCGCGGGCGCCGTCGTCACCCTGGTCAGCCTCGGCCTCGCCATCGACTACGGCCTCTTCGCCGTCACCCGGTTCCGGGAGGAGCTCGCCGCGGGCCGCGACGTCGAGGAGGCGGTGGCCCGCACCGTCGCCACCGCCGGGCGCACCGTGCTCTTCTCCGCCCTGATCGTCGCGATCAGCCTCGGCGCGCTCTTCATCTACCCCAACGGGGTGCTGCGCTCGGTGCCCTACGGCGGCATCTCCTCGGTGCTGATCGCCGCCGCGCTCTCGGTGACCGCGCTGCCCGCGCTGCTCGGCATCGTCGGGCACCGCATCGACCTGTGGGGCTGGAAACGGTTCTCCCGCACCAAGACCGAGGCCCAGATCGACGCCGGGTTCTTCTCCCGGCTCGCGCTGTTCGCCATGCGCCGCCCGTGGCTGGTGATCGTGCCGGTGCTGCTCGGCATCGCGCTGCTCAGTGCCCCGTTCCGGCACATCGAGTTCGGCGGGCTCAGCGAACGCTACCTCGACCGCGAACACCCCGCCCGGGTCGCCCAGGAACGCTTCGACGAACTCTTCCCCGGGCTGCGGCTGGAACCGATCAAGCTCGTCGTCGTCGGCGCCGACCCGCAGCAGCTCGCCGACATCCGCTGGGCCGCCAACCAGGTCCCCGGCCTCACCGGCCGCTTCGAACCCGCCGCCGCCACCCGCGACGACGTCAACGTGCTCAGCGCCGGGCTGCGCGAGGACCGCGACGCCGACCGGGTGGTCCGCGCCCTGCGCGAGATCCCGCAACCCGACGGCGTCCGCCTGTACGTGGCCGGGGTGCCCGCCCTGGAACGCGACAGCATCAACGGCCTGCTGCGCGGGCTACCCTGGCTGGTGCTGATCCTGGTCAGCGCCTCCCTGGCCCTCATGTACGCCGCGTTCCGGTCGATGGTGCTCGCGGTGAAGGCGGTGGCGATGAGCGCGCTCAGCCTCGTCTCCACCCTCGGGCTGCTGACCTGGCTGTTCGTCCAGGGCCACGGCTCGGAGCTGCTGCGCTTCACCCCCGGCCCGCTCATGTTCGCGGCGCTGGTCCTCATCGTCTGCGTGATCTTCGGGCTCTCCACCGACTACGAGGTGTTCCTGCAGTCCCGGATGGCCGAGGCGCGCGCCGCGGGCGCCGACCCACCCGAGGCCATCCGCTACGGCATCGCCCACACCGGCGGGGTGATCACCTCGGCCGCGGCCATCCTCATCGTGGTCACCGGCGCGTTCGGCTTCTCCGACCTGGCGCTCATGAAGTACATCGCCTACGGCATGATCGCCGCGCTGGTCCTGGACGCCACCGTCATCCGGATGCTGCTCACCCCCGCGGTGCTGAAGCTGGTGTGGCGGCGCTGACCGCGCGCACCGGCAGCACCAGCTGCGCGCCGGTCACCGGGTGGTCGATCACCTCCACCGGGTGCCGGTACACGGCGCTGAGCAGCGCGGTGGTCAGCACCGCGCGCGGCGCCCCGTCGGCGGCCACCCTGCCGTCGTCGAGCACCGCCACCCGATCGGCGTAGGCGGCCGCGATGCCGAGGTCGTGCACCACGATCACCACCGCGGCACCGGCCCGCGCCCGGTCGCGGGCCAACCCCAGCACGGCCTCCTGATGCCCCAGGTCCAAGGCGGCGGTGGGCTCGTCGAGCAGCAGCGTCGCGGTGTCCTGGGCGAGCACCCTGGCCAGCGCGACCCGAGCCCGCTCGCCGCCGGACAGCGTCGGGAAGGCGCGCCCGGCCAGGTGGCCGACGTCGGCCGCGGCCAGCGCGGCCGCGATCGCCGCGTCGTCACCGCGGTCGCGGTCGGTGCCCGCCCACGGCGCCCGCCCCATCGCGACCACCTCGCGGGCGGTGAACGGGAACCCGACGGTGTGGCTCTGCGGCAGCACCGCGCGCCTGCGCGCCATGTCCAGCGTCGACCACGCCGTGACCGGGCTGCCGTCCAGCTCGACCGCGCCGGCGGTGGCGGGCAGCTCGCCCGCCAGCGCGGCCAGCAGCGTCGACTTACCGGCCCCGTTCGGGCCGACCAGGGCGACGACCTCCCCGGCGGCGACCTCGAAGTCCACCTCGCGCAGGATCTCCCGCGCGCCGCGGGCGACGGTGAGGCCGCGGGCGCGCAGGGTCACGGTGCCCGGCGCGGGGAGTGCGGGCAGCGGCCGCGAACGGCCGAGGAGACGGCCGACCGGTCCCGCCTTCACCGACCCGATGCCGCCGGAGCCGGGCTTCGCCGGGGCTGCGCTCGTCGGGTCGGTATGTCCCGGGCCGGGGTCCACCGCGGAGTGTCCTCCGGACGGCTTCCCCGCGGGCACCTGCCCGCCCGCCGCGGCGCTCACGCCCACCCTCCCGACCTGGCGCGGGTGCGGCGGAGCAGCCAGAAGAAGAACGGCCCGCCGACCAGCGAGGTCAGCATGCCCAGCGGCAGGTCGGCATTGTGCACCAGGGTGCGCGCGCCGACGTCGGCCGCGAGCAGCACCACCGCCCCGAACACCGCGCTGAGCGGGATCAGCACCCGGTGCGCGGGCCCGACCAGCATCCGCACCACGTGCGGCACCACCAACCCCACGAACATGATGATCCCGGTGAACGCCACCCCCGCCGTGGCCAGCAGCGCCACCACCGCGATCACGACCGCCCGCAACCGCTCCACATCGACCCCGAGATGCCTGGCCACCGACTCGCCCAGCGCCAGCAGATCCAACCTCCGCGCCACCAGCACCGCCGCCCCCACCCCGACCGTGGTCAGCGTCGCGACGATCCCGACCGCGTCCCAGGTCGCACCGTTCAAACTGCCCAGCTGCCAGAACACGATCTGATCGCGCGCCGCGGGCTGCGCCACGAACAGCAGGAACGCCAGCAGCCCACCGGCGAAGGCATTGATCGCCACCCCGGTCAGCACCAGCGTCACCACCTCGGTGCGCCCACCCGAGCGGGCCAGCAGATACACCAGCATGGTCGTGGCCAACCCCGCCGCGAACGCCGCCGCCGCCACCGACCACGCCGCCACGAACGCCCCACCGACCACGATCACCGTGCCCGCGCCCACCGCCGCGCCCGCCGAGACCCCGATCACCCCCGGCTCGGCCAGCGGATTGGCGAACACCCCCTGCAGCAGCGCGCCCGCCGTGGCGAGCGCGGCACCGACGAACGCCGCCAGCAGCACCCGCGGGAACCGCACCTCCCACAGCGTCACCTCACCGGAGGGGTGCGCGGGCAGTGGACCCCACGCCAGCCCCAGCCGGTGCATGACGCTGCCCGCCACCTCCGCCGGTGTCGTCGGCACCTGGCCGAGCGTCGCCGACAGCAGCGCCAACGCGACCAGCGCGGCCACCGCCACGACCGAGACGACCGCGATCCGCGACACCCCGCGGCTGCGCGGCGCGACCGGGGCGGGGGAGTGCGGCATGAGCGCAGCCGCGCCCGCCGGTGCCTCCGCGTTCACCAGCGGTGGGATGTCGCTGCGCCCCGACACACCGGCCCGTCCGAGCTCATTCGCCGCGGAGGTCACGCCGGGCTCAGCCCCGCCGCGCGCACCGGATTTCGCGGCACCCGGCTCACCCGGGCCGGGCTTCGCGAGCCCGACCCGCGCGTCCGGGACCGAATCCGGGCCGGATTCCCCGCTCATGCGCCGTAGACGGCGTCGCTGAGCGCCGCCACCACCCGGCCCGTGTTGGGGCCGAAGGACAGCAGCACCGCATCCGACATGTCCACGACCCGCCGGTCCCGCCCGGCCGGGGTCTGCGCGATCCCCGGCACCTTCGCCAGCCCGTCCAGCCCGCCGACCGACTCCAGCCCGTCGGTCATCACCAGGATCACGTCCGGCGCGGCATTGATCATCCCCTCGCTGGTGATCGCGGTGAACGGCTCGCTCACCCCCGCCGCGGTCCCCGCGTCCACCCCGCCGACCGCCGCGATCAGCGCGTCCGCCCCCGAACCCGGCCCGGCGATCATCGTGATCGCGGTCGAGCGCAGGTACAGGAACGCGATCCGCAGCGGCGGATCCTGCCGCGGTACCTCCGCGCTCGCGGCCGCGATCTCGTCCCTGGTGCGCTGCGCCAACTGCGCGCCGCGCTCCGCCACCCCGAGCGCCGCGGCGACCGCCTCGATCTGCGGCACCACCCCGTCCATGGTGCGCTGCGGATCGAAGTAGACCACCGCGAGCCCCGCCGCGCGCAGCTGCTCGCGCACCGCGGGCGCGGCGCTGGTGGTGTCGGTCAGGAACACCGTCGGACGCAGCGCCAGAATCGATTCCACGTTCAGCGAGCCGCTGCCGCCGGTCACGTTCGGCACGTCGCGCACCGCCGGGAACGCGGCCGCGGTGCTGCGCCCCACCAGGTTCGCGCCCAACCCGAGCGCCCACACCGTCTGCGCCAGCGTGCCGTACCGGTCCGCGGCCACGATCCGATCCGCCGAGCCGACGGTCACCTCGGTGCCGTCGAAGGAGCGCACCGTCACCGGCAGCACCGGCACCGGCGCCGGGGTGATCGGCACCGGATCCAGATCGGCCAGCGTCGCCGTCGCGGGCCCGCGCTGCCCACCGGCCGCCCCGGCCCCGGAATCCCCGCACGCGGTGAGCCCGGCCGCCGCGAGCACGGCGAGCACCGCCACCACGGCACGAATTCCCCAGGAACGACCACGACCGCGACACCTCATGCCGCCCAGGCTAGCGGTGGGCCCGCCCGCGGTGGGGCGCACGGTCGGTGGCACCCGACACCCGCCACGGCCGCCCGGCGGGCCTGCCGCTCCCAGCCTGCGTCCTCGGCCCGCGGCCACCGCGCCGCTCCCGATGCCGCGCCGACCACCCACCGAACCGGTCACCGCCACTCGCGCCGCGGCCCCTGGCTCACTCGTGCCCGGTCTCCGGGCGCGCGCTCACGTCGTCGAGCGCGGCGGCGATGGCCCGCGGCAACTCCAGCGTCTCGGCCGCCAGCACCCCGGTCAGCTGCCCGATGTCGCGCGCCCCCACGATCATGCTCGACACCCCCGGCCGATCCCGGATCCAGGCCAGCGCCACCGCCAGCGGCGAGGTCCCCAACCCGTCCGCCGCCGTCACCAGCGCGTCCACCACCCGGTTCGCGCGCTCGTCGAGCCGGTGCCTGATCTCCTCCGCGGTCGCCTCGTCCGCGCCGCGCGAATCGGCGGGCACCCCGTCGCGGTACTTGCCGGTCAGGATCCCGCCCGCCAGCGGCGTCGCCGCGATCAACCCGGTGCCGTGATGCCTGGCCGCGGGCAGCAGATCCTCCTCCGCCCCGCGCGCCAGCAGCGAGTACGGGTGCTGCGCGGCCACCACCGGGGTCAGCGCCGCCAGCGACGCCAACTGCCAGGCACTGAAGCCGCGCACCCCCACATACCTGGCCTTGCCCGCCCGCACCGCGTGCTCGAGCGTGCCCGCCACCTCGTCGAGCGGGGTGTAGGGATCCCACTCGCCGACGCTCCACAGATCCAGGTGGTCGGTGCCGAGCTCGCGCAGCGTGCGGTCCAGCTGCGCCAGCAGCCCGCGCCGCGAGGCGTCCACCGCGGGCCGCACCGGCTCCGGCACCGCGGGCCCGTCCTCGGCGGCGCTCACCGGCACCACCCCGGAACAGCCGCTGAGCACCAGGTCGTCACGGTTGACGAGATCACCGAGCAGCTCGGCCAGCACCCGCTGCGCGCCACCGGCCGCATAGGCGGGGGAGGTGTCGACCAGCGTGCCGCCCGCGTCCAGGAACGCCGTCATCTGCACCGCCGCCTCGTCGGCGCCGGTACGGTCACCCCAGGTGTGGGTGGCCAGGCCCATCCGGGACACCCGCAGCCCGCTGCGGCCTGCCGTCCGCTGTTCCATTACCGCGTCCACGCTTCCGTCACGGCGCCAAGCCTAAGCCGTCACCGCCGCCGCGGCGCCGACCCCGCACCGCACCGTCCCACACAGTGCCGCGGCGGCCCCCGCACCGGCGCCCCCGCGCGGCCTGTACTGTCGCTGCGTGCTCACGGCGGGCCGGGGAGACCGAATGTCGGTCCGGACCGGATATTTCGGACAGCAGCGGCCCGCGGGCCGCGAGCCGGGCGGCCTCCACCGCCCGCGCACTAGGCTGGCCCCATGACGGTCATCCTGCTGCGCCACGGTGTCTCCACCTCCAACACCGCGCGCACGCTCGCCGGACGCAGCACCGGCGTCGAACTCACCGACCGCGGCGCCGAACAGGCCGCCGCGATCGCCGACCGGCTCGGCGCGCTCCCCATCCGGCACATCGCGCACTCCCCGCTGCTGCGCTGCCAGCGCACCGTCGGCCCGCTCGCCGCCCGCCTCGGACTCGAACCCGAGTACGACGACCGGCTGCTCGAGGTCGACTACGGCGACTGGACCGGCCGCCCGATCAGCGAACTGCTCGAGGAGCCGCTCTGGTCGGTGGTCCAGCGCCACGCCTCCGGCGCCGTCTTCCCCAACGGGGAGGGCCTGGCCGACGTGCAGCGCCGCGCCGTCACCGCCATCCGCGACATCGACCGCCGCCTCGCCGACGGCAACGACGGCACCGACGTGCTCTGGGTCGCCTGCACCCACGGCGACGTCATCAAATCCGTGCTCGCCGACGCGCTCGGCATCCACCTCGACGGATTCCAGCGCATCGTGGTCGAACCGGCCTCGATCAGCGTCGTCCGCTACACCCCGCACGCCCCCTACGTGTGGCGGCTCAACGACACCGGCACCGACCTCTCCGCGCTCGCCACCGCACCGTCCGGGGCGGGCAAGTCCGCGGCCCCCGCGCCCGGCCCGGTCCCCGGCGGCGAGGTGACGCCGGACCCGGTCGCGGATAATGGGAATGCGGAGCGCCGCGATCCGTTGTAGAGACGTCACACGGGGCATCCGGCACGCCCCGGCATCCGAAAGGACGCCACGCCGGGGAAAACCGATGAGGGTCAGGGTTCGAGGAGGGTGCAGATGGCACGAGCAATCCACGTATTTCGCACCCCCGATCGCTTCGTCGCCGGAACCGTCGGTGAACCGGGCGATCGCGCGTTCTATCTCCAGGCCGTGCAGGAGCCGAGGGTCGTCAGCGTCCTGCTGGAGAAGCAGCAGGTGAAGGTGCTCGCCGACCGGATGGGGCTGCTGCTGGACGAGGTCGCGCGCCGCTTCGGCGCCGAGGTGCCGCCGCAGGCCGAGGCCGTCGGGGACACCGACCCGCTGGTCACCCCCGTCGACGCCGAGTTCCGGGTCGGCACCATGGGGTTGGGCTGGGACGCCGACGCGGGCGCCGTCGTCGTCGAGCTGCTCGCCATCACCGAGACCGAGGTCGACGAATCGGTCGTGCTCGACGACACCGAGGAGGGCCCCGACGCCGTCCGGGTCTTCCTCACCCCCGTCCAGGCCCGCGAATTCGCGCTGCGCTCCACCAAGGTCATCGCCGCGGGCCGCCCACCCTGCCCGCTCTGCGGCGAACCGCTCTCCCCGGGCGGGCACATGTGCGTGCGCACCAACGGCTACAAGCGCGGCGACATCTTCGGCGCCGCCGACCTGGACGAGGAGTAACCCGTGCCCGGCGGCGACGACCCGCTGTTCCGGGACGGGGAGCTGGCGGTGCTCGGCCGGATCAGCACCGCCTCCAACCTCACCCTGGTCTGCGACATCGCCACCGCCGACCCCGACACCCCGCTGCGCGTTGTCTACAAACCGGTCCGCGGCGAACGCCCGCTCTGGGACTTCCCCGACGGCACCCTCGCTGGCCGCGAAGTCGCCACCTACCGCGTCGCCAGGGCACTCGGCTGGCACACCGTCCCCGAGACCATCCTGCGCGACGGCCCCTTCGGGCCCGGCATGGTGCAGCGCTGGATCGACACCACCGACCACGCCGACACCCTCGACCTCGTCGACCTCACCCCCGCGGGCGTCGTCCCCGACGGCTTCCGCGAAGTCCTGCGCGCCGTCGACCCCAGCGGCACCGAGGTCTCGCTCGTGCACTCCGAGGACAGCAGGCTGCGCCGCCTCGCCGTCCTCGACGTCATCGTCAACAACGCCGACCGCAAAGGCGGCCACGCCCTACAGGGCACCGACGGCACCGTCTACGGCGTCGACCACGGCATCTGCCTGCACACCGAGAACAAACTCCGCACCGTGCTGTGGGGGTGGGCGGGCGAACCCGTCCCCGACGACCTGATCCCCGACATCACCGGGCTGATCAAGGAACTCGGCGGCGAACTCGCCGACGACCTCGCCACCCACCTCACCGACCCCGAGATCACCGCGCTCACCGACCGCGCCCGCCGGTTGCTCGACGACCCCGTCATGCCGCACCCCGACACCGCGCGCCCCATACCCTGGCCCGCCTTCTGACCCCGACCACCCGCCCCACCCCGCACCGGTGACCGGCGAATCTGCCGGACGCCAACTGTTGACTTCACCTCCCCGCCGCCCCGCCGCAGGTCGCCCCACCCGCACCGGGTGCGGCGAGTGTGCCGGGAAGCGGGGCGCGGCACCGAGACCCCGCCCACACCTCTACCCTCGAACCATGCAGTCCTGGTCCGATACCCCCATCCCCACCGTTGCCGGAACAGGGCCGCCGCTGCGGCTGTTCGACACCGCCGACCGCGCCGTCCGCCCCGTCACCCCCGGCGCCACCGCCGGCCTCTACGTCTGCGGGATCACCCCCTACGACGCCACCCACCTCGGCCACGCCGCCACCTACCTGACCTTCGACCTGGTCAACCGGCTCTGGCGGGACGCAGGCCACGACGTGCACTACGTGCAGAACATCACCGACGTCGACGACCCGCTCTTCGAACGCGCCGCCCGCGACGGCATCGACTGGCGCGACCTCGGCACCCGCGAGATCGAGCTCTTCCGCGAGGACATGGCCGCCCTGCGCGTCCTGCCCCCGCGCGACTACATCGGCGCCGTCGAATCCGTCGACGAAGTGATCGAACTCGTCGGCAAACTGCTCGCCTCCGGCGCCGCCTACACCGTCGAGGACACCGAACACCCCGACATCTACTTCCGCGCCGACGCCACCGAACAATTCGGCTACGAATCCGGCTACGACCGGCCCACCATGGAACAACTCTTCGCCGAACGCGGCGGCGACCCCGACCGCCCGGGCAAACACGACTCCATCGACCCACTGCTCTGGCGCGCCGCCCGCGACGGCGAACCCTCCTGGCCCGCCCCCTTCGGCCCCGGCCGCCCCGGCTGGCACATCGAGTGTACGGCGATCGCCCTGAACCGACTCGGCCCCGAGTTCGACGTCCAGGGCGGCGGCTCCGACCTCATCTACCCGCACCACGAATACTCCGTCGCACACGGCGAAGCCCTCGGCGCGGGCCGCCGCTTCGCCCGCCACTACGTACACACCGGCCTCATCGGCCTCGACGGCGAGAAGATGTCCAAATCCCGCGGCAACCTCGTCTTCGTCTCCACCCTGCGCCGCGCGGGCACCGACCCCGCCGCCCTGCGCCTCGGCCTCTTCGCGGGCCACTACCGCCAGGACCGCATGTGGACCGACGCGGTCCTGAGAACCGCCGAAGAACGCCTCGCCCGCTGGCGCGAAGCGACCGCCCTGGACGCGGGCCCTGCCGCCGAGGACACCGTCGCCCGCCTGCGCCAACACCTCGCCGACGACCTCGACACCCCCAAGGCGCTCGCCGCCGTCGATGAATGGGCCCGCCAAGCGCTCGCCTACGGCGGTGCCGACCGCGACGCGCCCGGCACCATCCGCACCGCCGTCGACGCCCTGCTCGGCATCGCGCTCTAACCCGCCAGGTGGCGGGCGAACCAGTCCTGCGTCCGCTGCCAGGCATCCGCCGCCGCCACCGCGCTGTAGCGTGCCCCGGTGTCGTTGAAGAAGGCATGGTCCGCGTCCGGCTCGGTCACCAGCTCGTGCACCAGCCCGGCCCGCTCCAGCGCCGCCCGCGCCACCGGCTCGGTCGCGTTCACCCGCGCGTCCCGCTCCCCGTAGAACCCCAGCACCGCCGTCCCCCGCGACCCCGCGAAATCCGGGTTCTCCGGCGCAGGCCCGTAGAACGGCACCGCCGCCGCCAACTCCGGCGCCCCCGCCGCCAGCAGCCGCCACACCAGCCCGCCACCCAGACAGAACCCGACCGCCGCCACCTTCCGCCCCGGCACCCGCGACCGCAGCTCCCCAATCCCGGACCGCAGATCGGCCACGAACCGCTCCGGCGCCATCGCGCCCAGCGCCGCCGTGACAGCCGCCGGATCCGCGAACGCCCCGGTCCCGCCCACCCCGGAGAGCAGATCGATCGCCAGCGCCGAATACCCGATCCCGGCGAACCGGCCCGCCACCGACCTCGCCCAGTCGGTCAGCCCCTTGTTCTCGTGCACCACGAGCACCCCGCCGCGCCCACCCCGAGCAGCGCCAGCCGCCGCATCGCCTCGCGCCGCGACAGCAACCCGTCGACGTGGTCGGTGGCGATCTCTTCGGCGATGTACCGCTGCACGGGCGTCATCCGCCGAGTATGCCCCCGCACCCCGCCACCGGGCTGACCCGAAACGTCACGAAAGCGGACACCCGACCGACATGTCCACGCCGTTCGCCGATCCCGGCCCTCTCACCTGCCCGGAGCAGCCCGGCCCATGCGGTACTGTTCGGCCTCACTCCCGTCCCAGCGAGCAGATCGGCGACCCCATGTCCCGCGTGGTCACCAAGGACCAGTACTTCGACATCGCCCTCGAGGTCCTCGCCGAACTCGGCTTCAAGGGCCTCAACATCGGCGTCCTCTGCCGCCGCCTCGGCGTCACCTCCGGCTCCTTCTACCACCACTTCGGCAGCTGGCAGGGGTTCGTCGACCTACTCCTCGAGACCTGGGAACAACGCCAGGTCCGCATCCTGCGCGCCCGCAACTTCGGCCGCAGCACCCCCGACGACGACGTCCGCGCCCTCTCCGACCTCGCCTGCGGCCTCAACCACCGCGCCGAAGCCGCCATCCGCGCCTGGGCCGCCAACGACGAATCCGTCGCCGTCGCGCTCAAACGCGTCGACGAATCCCGCCGCCGCACCGTCCAGAAGGCCATCGACGGCATCGTGCACGACCCCGACATCGCGGGCGTCCTCACCGCGCTCGGCATGTCCACCCTCATCGGCTACCAGCAGATCGCCCCCGGCGCCGAAGAACCCAGCCTCGACCGGCTGCTCACCGAATTCGCCAGGCTCATCTACTCGCACCGCCGCTCACCCCAGTAACTCGTCGACGAAACACCACCGCCACGCCTCGCCCGGCTCCACACTCCGCATCACCGGGTGCCCCTCCGCCGCATAGTGCTTCGACGCGTGATTGCCCACCGACGAATCACAGCACCCCACATTCCCGCAGGCCAGACACATCCGCAGGTGCACCCAGGTCAGCCCCTCCGCGAGACACGCCGCGCACCCGTCCACCGAATCCGGCACCCGCACCAGCGGCGCCGCCCGCAGATGCGCACAGCTCTCCGCCCGCTCCGGCGCCGTCAACGGCTCCGGCTCCGCCACCTCCGCCTCGTCGAACCGATCGATGATCGACTCCTCCAGATCCAACCGCGCCATCACCGCCTGCAGGATCTCGTAATCCAGCGCGCCCTCGTCCCGCGCCCGCAGCACCGTCTCCCGCTCCGCCGCCAACATCGCCAACCGCAACCGCCGATACTCCGCCGTCGGCGTCGCCGACTCCGACTCCGCCCGCCCCAACCGCTCCCACGCCGCGTTCGTCCGGAACGTCAACCGCTCCCGCAACGCCCGCACCACCTCCTCCGGCGTCTCCGGCGTCACCCGCCGCTCCAACTCCGCCGACCCCGCCGCCGCCGCCCGCTGCAACAGATTCGCCTTCTGCAGCGCGTCCTCCGCCCGGCTCGGCCCCCGCAACTTCAACGCCCGCACCACCGGCGCCAACGTCGACCCCTGCACCAGCAGCGTCCCCGCCACCACCAGCAGCGCCAACAATTTCAACACCGCCAACTGCGGCGTCTCTTCCGGCAGCAACAGCACCGCCGCCACCGTCACCACCCCGCGCATCCCCGCCCACGACACCACCAACCCCTCGCGCAGCGACTCCTCACCCCGCCCGCGCCTGCGGTTCAACCACGCCCACGGCAGCACGAACAGCGGCCGCGCCAACATCGCCGCCACCGGCACCGCGATCGCCGCCGCCACCAGCGTCCGACCATCCAACCCCGACGCCAGCGCGTCCTCCACGATGTGGCGCACCTGCAACCCGATCACCAGGAACACCGAACTCTCCAGGATGAACTGCACCGTCCGCCAGTTCGTGCGCTCCGCGATCCGCGACGCCGCGCTCTGCCAGCGCGGCGCACCGTGCCCCAGAATCATCCCGCACACCACCACCGCGATCACCCCCGACGCGTGCACCTGCTCCGCGGGCAGGTACGCCGCGAACGGCGCCAGGAACGACAGCGTCGTATCCAACACCGGATCGGTGATCCGGCGCCGCAGCATCGCCAACACCCCCGCCACCGCCACCCCCACCAGCACACCGCCACCGGCCGCCAGCACGAAATCCCCGCCCGCCTGCCACACCGACACCGAACCCGCCGACGCCGCGATCGCCGTCCGCAACGCCACCAGCGCCGTCGCGTCGTTGAACAGCGACTCGTCCTCCAGGATCGTCACGATCCGCCGCGGCATCCCGATCCGGCGCGCCACCGCCGTCGCCGCCACCGCATCCGGCGGGGCCACCACCGCGCCCAGCGCCACCGCCACCGCGAACGGCACCGGAAGCAGCAGCCACACCACCCCGGCCACCACGAAGGTGGAGAACAGCACCAGCACCACCGACAGCAGCGCGATCGTCGCCGCGTTCTTCCGGAAATCCAGCAGGGACGTCCGGATCGCCGCCGTGTACAGCAGTGGGGGGAGCAGGCCGAGCAGGACCACCTCCGGGTCCAGGTCCACCTGCGGGACGAACGGCAGATACGAGGCGGCGACACCCGCCACCGTCAGCACCAGGGGCTCCGACAGGCCCGCGCGGCGCGCCAACGCCGCCAGCGCCACCGCCGCCGCTACCAGCACCACCAAACCGACAGCAACATGCACCGTGGCATTGTGTCACCCCCTGGGGAAAGGGGGAGGTCGACGGGGCTCCGCCCCGAAACCCCGCCCTCCGGGGGAGGGAGAGCGCGGCCTGTGCAGGGGCGCACATCGTCACCCCGCTCGGACGGGCAACAGACTGTGCTCAGCAGGACGGGCGTCGCGCCGGGCGACGACGCCCCGACCCCGGTGCGGGTGCAATCCGCACCGGGGTCGGGGGGGGAGGGGTCAGCCGGGGATGGCGGCTTCCTCCGGGCGCTCGGCGGGTGACGGGGCGGTGGGGGACGGGGCCACGGTGACCCAGGTGCCGTTCACGGCGGCATTGCCGGTGAAGGGATCCGTCGCCTTCGGGTCGTGCAGCAGGTTGACGTTCGCGCCGGGCAGACCGGCCGCCACCGTCCACCCCACACCGGGCTCCCGATGCCCCCACCCGTGCGGAATCGCCACCGTCCCCGGCCGGATCTCGTCACTCACCTCCACCGGCACCTCGATCGCCCCCACCCGCGACGACACCAGCGCCGGATCACCAGCGGCCAACCCGCGCCGCCCCGCATCCTCCGGATGCATGAGCACCGTGCACCGCGCCTTCCCCTTCACCATCGACGGCAGGTTGTGCAACCACGAATTGTTGCTCCGCAGATGCCGCCGCCCGATCAACCGCAGATCGAACCCGTCCGACGGCGCCGTCACCGCCGCACCACGCCCCGCCTCCGCGATCAACGCCCGCGCACCCTCCAGCAACCGCCCCGGCGCCAGATGCACCTTCCGATCCCGCGTCGCGATCAGCTTCGGCAACCGCGGCCGCAGCGGCCCCAGATCGATCCCACCCGCCGTCTTCCGCAACTTCGACACCGTCACCCCACCCGGCCCCCGGCGCAACACCCCGTACGGCCCCACCGCGACCCCCGCCGCCGACAACCGCAGCGGACTCAACCGATCCAACACCGCCGTCACCGCGCGCCCGGTCACCGCCCGCACCGGCAGCGGCAGGATCTCCGCCACCAGCCGCGCCAGAATCTGCCAATCCTCCAACCCGTCCGCCGCGGGCTCGAACACCCGCGGATTGAACCGCAGATTGTTCCGCACACTGAACATCGTCAACAGGATGTCCATGTCCTCGCGCTCCAGCGGCGAGATCGGCGGCAGGATCAGATCCGCGTGCCGCGTCGTCTCCGTGATGTACATGTCCACCGCGACGTAGAAATCCAGCCCCGCCAGCGCCTCGTCCAACCGGCCACCCTGCGGCGTCGACAACACCGGATTCCCGGCATAGGTCACCATCGCCCGGATCCGCCCCGGCCCCTCGTCCAGCATCTCGTCCGCCAGCACCGCCACCGGCAACTCCGACCGGAACGACTTGAACCGCCCCGACCGATCCGTCCACTTCCCGTACCCCGCCAGCGGCACCCGCCGCACCATCCGCGCCGCATCCACCGCGGGCGTCGTGAACATCTGCCCACCGGCCCGATCCAGATTCCCCGTCACCGCGTTGATCACATTGATCAACCAGTGCGTCAGCGTGCCCGTCACCTGATGACACACCCCGATCCGCCCGTACATCACCGCCGACGGCGCCGCCGCGTGCTCCCGCGCCAACCGCCGGATCACCTCCGCCTCCACCCCGGCCAGGGGAGCGGCCCACTCCGGCGTCGCCTCCGCCACCAGCGCCCGCAGCTCCTCGAACCCGGTCGTCCGCGCCCGCAGCGCGGCCCCGTCCACCAGCCCCTCACCCACCAGCACGTGCAACATGCCCAGCAACAGGTACGCGTCCCCACCCGGCGCCACCGCCACGTGCTCGTCCGCCAGCTTCACCGTCTCGGTCCGCCGCGGATCGATCACCACCACCGTGCCGCCCCGCTTGCGCACCTCCTTGATCCGATCCCGCGCGCCCGGCATCGTCGTCACCGACCCGTTCGACACCGCCGGATTCGCACCCAGGATCACCAACCGGTGCGTCCGATCGATATCGGCCACCGGCATCAGCACATTCGACCCGAACATCTGCCACGCCGCGAACTCCTGCGGGAACTGATCGATCGACGACGCCGTGAAGAAATTGTTCGTCCCCAGCACCGAGCGCAGCATCCCGCCGTAGATCACCGACGAACTGTGCGCCGCCGGATTCCCCAGGTACATGCCGACCGCGTGCGCGCCGTGCTCCGCCCGCACCTCCCGGAGCCTGCGCCCCGCCTCCGCGATCGCCTCGTCCCAGCCGATCGGCACGAACTCCGTACCGACCCGCTTCATCGGCGTCCGCAGCCGATCCGGATCGTGGTGCAGCCCGCCCATGGCCGTCGCCTTCGGGCAGATATAGCCCTTGGACAGGACATCGTCGGGATTACCCTCGATCCTGGTCACCGTCAGCTCCTCGACGGTCACCAGGATTCCGCAATGGGCCTCGCACAGCGTGCACTGCCGGGCAACGGTGGTCGCGTTCATAAAGATTCGTCACCTTCTGCCGAACTTTTCGACCAGGTTACCCGCGTCACACCCCGCCGATATCGAGGAATTCGGTCAGGGCCGCACGAACATCCCCAACCCCTCCTGCTCGTAGTACGACAGAATCAGCCGATTCCCCTCGAACCGCGCCACCGACACCGACCCCGGATTCGCCCCCTCACCCTGCGGCGTGAACACGAACTTGTCCCCGTCCCAGTGCCGCATCGGCATCCGCACCGCCGCGGGCCCCATCGTCAACACCAGCGCGCCGTTGTCCACCGACACCACCGCGGGCCCGAAGTACGCATTGTCATAGCTGCCCGCATACTCCTGCAGCGGCCGCGCCGGCTTCGCATTCGACGGCGGCTCCTTGCCCACCAGATCCCCCGACGGCGCGTTCAACTGCTCGAACACCCCCGCGAACAACTCCCGCCAGTCCTCGCGCACCTCCCCGAACTGCACCAGATCCGCGAACTCCGCATTCAACGTCTCCGGCACGCCGATCGGCGCCGCGTTCGTCAGCGTCACGATCCCCACATCCGCCGACGGAATCAGCGTGAACGCCGTCCCCGCACCCCGGTTGAACGCCCCCGAATGCCCCAGCGTCACCCGCCCGGCAGGCGAGGTCCCCACATTGAAACCGAACCCGTAGAACCCGGCCCGGGAATCCGGCGACGCCGGGGGAGCGGACATCGCCTGCGGCGACACCGCGGGCAGCAGCGCGCCCGGCGGCACGATCTCCTTGCCCTCGAACACCCCGTCCGCCAGCATCATCGTCATCCAGCGCGCCATGTCGTCCACCGACGAGCTCACCCCGCCCGCGGGCGCCTGCGGGTCCGGCTGCCGCGGCGGATCGGCAGGCTCATACGCACCGTCCACCAGCACGTGCCCGACCGCCCGATCCGGTCGGCTCACGAACTCGCTGTACCGCGAACTGGTCGACGCCATCCCGAGCGGCTCGTAGATCTCCCGCTGCGACAGCTCCTCCCACGAGGTGCCCGCCGCCTCGGCCACCGCCACCGCGGCCGCCGTCAGCCCGTAGTTGGTGTAGGCGTACGAATCGCGGAACGTGTCCAGCGGCAGCTGCCGCAGCCGCTCCAGCACCTGCGCCCGGTCGTACCCCAGGTCCTCCAGCAGGTCACCCGCGTGATCCGGCAGCCCGGAGCGGTGCGAGTACAGGTCGCCGACCGTCACGTTGTCGGTCACGTACGGATCGCCGAGCGCGAACCCCGGCGACAGCTGCTTCACCGGCGTGTCCCACGCCACCCGGCCCGCCGCCACCTCGCGCGCCACCGCCGTCGCGCCCAGCGGCTTCGACACCGACGCCAGCTGGAACACCGTCCCCGAGTTCACCGGCTCCCGCGTCGTCACATCCCGCACCCCGAAGCCCTTGCTGTACACGACCTTGCCGCCGTGCACGACCGCGACCGCCATGCCGGGAATCTTCGACGAGCTCATGAGCTCGTCGGCGATCCGGTCCAGCTGCCCGACCGCGCTGTCGATCTGCCCGTCCGGAATCGCCACCCCGGCCACCTGCCCCGGCGACTGCTGCGCCGCGGTCCCGCTCGGCGGCGCCGGGCTCGACGACGAGGCCGCCCCTCCGCCTGAGTCGTCCTGCGCGCAGGACCCGACGACGAGCACCGCCGCCACCGCCAGCCCGATCGCCACTCGGCTCCGATCCCGCACGACCACCACCTCCTGGTGTGATGCACAGCACGATGCGATGAGCGTAGCGTCAGCAATCGGTCGGCAACGGGTTTTCCTTGCTTCCCGACCGGCGTGTTCAAAACGTCACTGTGACGTTAATGGGGAAGCCCTCGGCGTCACTGTGACGCATCAGAGTAGGGCAGTTGCCGAAACCCGAAGCGGCCATCCCGGCCGGATTGGCGACCTCCCACCAGCGCGGACCGGCGGCGCAGCGGACAGACCGGCGCGTGGAGCAGCTACGCAGCGAACACCCATCCGGTAGACGAACCCCAGGTCGTAAAAACGCCGATAATCTACATTATGTCAACCTATACCGCTCTCCCCGGTGAACCGCACGTGAACCAAGATCGATAACGTGGGTCCGTGCTTGGACATTCTCACGCGACGAGCGGCGCGCTCGGCTGGTCGGCCGCGGCCGCGGCGCTTCCGGTCTCGATGCTGACCTACCCGGTGCTCGACGTCGCAGGCGACCACCACCTCGGAACCGTCGACCTGCTGCTCGGCGTCTTCCTCACGGCCGGTGCCGCGCTGCTGCCCGACATGGACCACCCGGGCAGCACCATCGCCAATACCCTCGGCCCGGTCTCCGAGCTCTTCTGCCGCGCCGTCTCCTGGGTCGCGGGCGGCCACCGGCAAGCCACGCACTCCTTCTTCTTCGTCGCCTTCGCGGGCGTCGGCACCTGGGCGGGCATGACCTACATCGGCAGACCCTTCACGCTCGGCCTGGTCTTCGTCCTGCTCGCACTGGCGGTGCGGGCCCTGCACCTCTGTCCCCCCGGCAAGGGAATCCGCGCGTGGGGCACGGTGCTGGCGCTCGCCATCGGCGGCACCTTCGCCATGACGCACTGGATTTCCGACGCTCCCCCGTGGCTGCCGTTCTGCGTCGCGCTCGGCTGCCTGGTGCACATCCTCGGCGACTGCCTCACCGACCGCGGCTGTCCCCTGCTCTGGCCGTACCGGAAGCGGCTCGGGATCGAAATCATCAGCCGGACCGGCAACAAGGTCGAGACGTGGGTGCTCGCTCCCCTCTTCATGGCGGGAACCCTGGTGCTCCTGTGGTTCACGATCACCCAGCAGCCCTGAGTTGTCAAGAGCGGCCCCGACCGAGGGCCGCTCCCCACTCTGTGCTGGTCTTTTGTTGTTGTACGAGGCGATAACTTGTTTGATGCGCATATCGCCATACATGCACTTTGAACAACTACTCGAAAGTGCACAGCTGTACACTGAACCCGTGAACGACGACCAGCGACGCGCCGAGGTACGCGCCCTCGCCCGCCTCGCCGGTGACGAACTCGCCGGCGCGGTCGCGGGGATCGCGGCCGTGCACCGAGCCATCGCCGACCGCGTCTTCACCGCGGTCGGCTGGGGCGTCGGCCCGGCCGCCTCCCCCGTCCGGCTCACCCACGACGCCATCGCGGGCGGCGTCTACGCGATCGTCGGCACCGCGGCGGAGACCGCGGGCCGGGTCGCCGAGCGCACCGCGGACCTGCCGAATGCCGAGCCACCCTCGAGGACGGTGCTCGGCGCGGGGCTGCTCGGCGTGCTGACCGGGCTGATCGGCGACCGGCTCGCCGAGCAGAACCCGATCCTGGCGGGCCCCATGTCCTTCCGCGTGGACGGGCGTCCGGTGGCACCAGAGCAGCTCGGCACCCCGCAGGACACCCTGGTGGTGTTCCTGCACGGGCTGGTCGAGACCGAGCACGCCTGGCGGCGCGGCGGCGGGCCGAGCTACGCCGAGCGGTTGGCCGCGGAGCTGCCCTGCGCCACCGCGGAGGTACGGTTCAACAGCGGGCTGCACATCTCGGAGAACGCCCGTGAGTTGGCCGAGCTGCTGGACCGCACGCAGCGGGCGTGGCCGGTGCCGCTGCGCCGGATTGCGCTGGTCGGGCACTCGATGGGCGGGCTCATCGCCCGCTCGGCCTGCCATCTCGCGGCCGCGGAGGGCGCCGCGTGGGCGGGGCTGGTGCGGCAGATCGTCTGCCTGGGCTCTCCGCACCTCGGCGCGCCGCTGGAGCAGTTCGTGCACGTGGTCTCGGCTGGGCTGGTGAAGCTGCCGGAGACGCGGCCGTTCGGACGGCTGCTGCGCAGGCGCAGCGCGGGCATCCGGGACCTGCGGCAGGGCTCCCTGGTGGACGAGGACTGGGCCGATCTCGACATCGACGCGCTCAGCCGCCGGGTGCAGCAGGAGGTGCCGCTGCTCCCCGGCGTCGAGCACTACTTCGTGACGGCGTCGATCGTGCGCAACCCGAACAATCCGCTCGGCCGCATCGTCGGCGACGGCCTGGTCCTCGTGCCGAGCGGTTCGGGGCGCGGGCGGGCCCGCCGGATCGAGTTCGAGCCGGAGAACGGCCTGCACCTGCCCGGCGCGAACCACTTCACGCTGCTCAACGACGCGGCGGTGCACGAGGCGCTGCGCCGCTGGCTCGCCGACGCCGCTCCCCTCCCCCGCCCCTGAAAACGGCGAACCGCCCGTGAGCCGGGGGCTCGCGGGCGGTTCGTGGTGCCGGGGTCAGGCCTCGGCGACCTGGGCCTGCCACATCCAGTGCAGCTGCTCCAGCCGCCCGGCGATCTCGATGAAGAGGTCCTGGGTGACCGGGTCGGCCTTCTCGGTGGCGTCGATGCGCTCGCGGAGGCCGCGGATGACGGCGGTCAGGTTCACGACGACGCCGTTGATGACGTCGGTGTCCTTCTGCCAGCCGTCCGGGAAGCCCTCCGCGGCGCTGTCGCGGGCGACGGTGGCGGCGCGGCCGTCCGGGCTGACCCCGATGGCGGTGGCGCGCTCGGCCGCCGCGTCAGTGAAGTCGCGGGCGGCGGTCACCAGTTCGTCGAGGGCGAGGTGTACCGAGCGGAAATTGCGGCCGACGACGTTCCAGTGCGCCTGCTTGGCGATCAGGGACAGGTCGATGAGGTCGACGACGGTGGCGCGCAGCGCCTCGCCTGCGATGCGCTGCTGCTCGGCCTCGAGGGTGCTGGTGATGGGTTGCGACATTGCTGTACCTCTCTCTCGTCCGTCGGTCCCGATGTCCATTCGGTGGGCTACCCGGGAACGCCCGGTTCACGCAGCCGAACTGCGTGAACGTCGTCTCAGTCCTCCGGCCAGGTTCCGGTGACGGCCTGGAATCCGGTGGCTCCCGCCCGGTCGATGGCGGTCTTCACGAGGCCGAAGACGGCGCCCTGGATGGCGGCGGCGAGCAGCACCTCTCGCCAGCCGTAGTCCTCGGAGGTGGCGTGCGGCGCTTCGTCCTCGCCGCTGATGCTCTGCCAGATCTTGCCGAAGACGAAGTTGGCGAGCAGGCCGCCGAGGACGCTGACGGCGAGCCCGAGCGGCTTGTACGCGAGCTTCATCGCCTGCCCCGCTTCCGCAGCACCTGCCAGAGCACGACGCCGCTCACGACGCCGATGGCGACGGGGACCGGGTTGGCGCGCAGGAAGTCGCTCGCCTGGCGGCCGCCGCGGGCGACCGGCTCCGGGGTGGCGTCGGCGACCTTGGCCGTGGCGGCCGCGGTGCGCTCCTTGGCCACGGCGGCCGTTTCCGTGGCCTTCTCCTTGGCCACGGCGGTGGTCTCGGCGACGCGCTCCTTGGCGACGGCCGCGGAGTCGGTGGCCCGCTCCTTGGCGACGGCGGCCGTCTCCGCGGCGCGCTCCTTGGCCTGCTGCGCGCTGTCGGTGACCCGGTCCTTGGCGCCGTTCGCGGCGGCGACGGCGTTGTCCTTGACCTCCTGTGCCTTCTCCGAGGCGCGGGCGGGGACGTCGAGTTTGTGGGTCAGCTCCTCGACGGCCTGGCCGAGCTCCTCGCGGGCTCGGTCGCGGTCCGCGGCGACCAGTTCCTTCTCGGTCTCCGGGCTGAGTTCGGGGTCCGGGCTCACTGCCTGCGGCTCCTTTCCTTGATGGTGGCCACGTCCTGCTGCACGCCGTGCACGGCGGCCTCGGGCAGCGGCGGGGTTGCGGCCTGCACGTTCTTTTTGCCCGCGAGGGCGAGGATGCCCGCGACCACGAGCAGGACGACGCCGACGACGAGCGCGGCGGCCCAGGCGGGCAGCGGCTCGGCGAGGCCGATGATGGCGGCGGCGACGAGCGCGCCGACGCCGTAGAGCGCGAGGACGGTGCCCGCCCCCGCGAGCCCGGCGCCCTTGCCGACGCGTTTGCCCTTCTCCTGCATCTCCAGGGTGGCGAGCCGGATCTCGTCGCGGACGAGGCGGCTGAGTTGTTCGCTGGCGTCGCCGACGAGTTCGGAGACGGAGCGGGCGTCGGCGGGCCCGGTCCGGTCGGTGTGGGCGTGGGTCATGGTTCGCTTCCCTCCTCCGGTCGGGGGCCGGGTACCCGGGGCCCAGCGGGGCAAACGCCGGGGTCGGGGGGCCGGAATCGGGGTGAGCGCAACGGTGTTCGGGGGGTGGTGGCCGGCCTTACCGTCGGACCGTTGCGAGACGGGCAGGAGCGTACCGATGGGTGATGTCTGGCAGACCGAGACGGATGTGCTGGTGATCGGCGGCGGTCCGGCCGCGGCGTGGGCGGCGTTGCACGCGCGGGCGGCGGGGGCCGAGGTGGTGCTGGTGGACAAGGGGTGCTGCGGGACCAGCGGGGCGACGGCGCCGTCCGGGACGGGGGTCTGGTACGTGGCGCCGGAGGCGGAGGCGCGCGCAGGCGAAGGCGAGCCGGGAGGCGCTGGGTGGGCATCTGGCGGACCACCGGTGGATGGACCGGGTGCTGGACCAGACGTACGTGAACATGGAGCGGCTGGCGGTGGAGGGCCGCTACCCCTTCCCGGTGGATCCGGTGACGGGTGGGCAGCTGCGGACGGGGGTGCAGGGCCCGGCATACATGCGCCGGATGCGGGCGTGGGTGCGCCGGGCGGGGGTGCGGATCCTGGATCACTCCCCCGCGCTGGAGTTGCTGGTGGACGCGGACGGGGTGGTGCGCGGGGCGGCGGGGTTCCAGCGGCAGCTGGATCGGGGTTATCGGGTGGCGGCGGGGGCGGTGGTGCTGGCGACGGGCGGGTGCGCGTTTCTCTCCGGTGCGCTCGGCACGAATGTGAACACCGGGGACGGCGCGTTGATGGCGGCGGAGGTGGGTGCGCGTTTCTCCGGGATGGAATTCTCGAATGCGTACGCGATCGTGGCGAAGGGTTCGACGATCACGAAGACGGCCTATTACGGATACGCGACATTCTTCCGGGAGGACGGTTCGGTTCTGGCGGGTGCGGGGTCGCAGCGGGGGCGTTCGGTGATCGCGCGGGCGCTGCTGTCGGAGCGGGTTTTCGCGCAGTTGGATCGGGGCGGATGCGGGGGTGCGGGAGCGGATCTGCGGGGGTTTCACCGGTGGCGGGAGCCACAATTCGGCGTGGGCGATGAGTTCGGGGGCGTGGGCGGGGGCAGGGGCGGCGCGGTTCGCGCTGCGCGGGCGGCCCGCGGCGGCGGGGTTGTGTGGGGCGGTGGGGCGGTTGATGTACGCGTCGACCTTGGCGCGCACGGAGACTCGCGGGATGAGCAAGCGGGCGGATCATCCGGAGTTGGATCCGGCGCAGCGGCACCATGTGCTCTCCGGTGGGCTGGACGCGGTGTGGACCGGGACGGCGGTGGCGTCGTGATCGAGTTGGTGCTGGCCGAGGTGTGCATCGGGTGTGACAAGTGCGTGGACGCGTGCCCGACGAATGTGTTCGATCGGACGGCGTCCGGTGCTCCGGTGATCGCGCGGCAGCGGGATTGCCAGACCTGTTTCATGTGTGAGGCGTACTGCCCGGCGGATGCGCTGTTCGTGCACCCGGATTCGGCGCCGCGGCCCGCGGGGGCTGCGGTGCCGGTGGCGGAGATCGGGCGGTATCGGGAGCGGTTGGGCTGGGGTCGCGGGCGGACGCCGGGGAGTCGGGTGGCGGTGGGGCCGGAGTTGCCGCGGGGGGCGCCGCCACCGCGGCTACCGTGAATTGTTCGCCGGCGGCAATTGCGTACCTCCCTGGCGCTACAGTGTCTTTCTACCGCGTTGTCGTCGCATTCGAAGAGGGAGAGCTTCATGGCACGCAAAGTCGTGGTCACGGTGGTGGACGATTACGACGGCGTCTCGGCCGCCGATGAAATGGTGGCTTTCGGGGTGGACGGTGTTTCCTACGAGATCGACCTTTCCGCGGAGAATGCGCGGTCGCTGCGGAAATTTTTGGAGCAGTGGACGCCGTACGCGCGCCGGACGGGGCGGGCGGCGCGGAGCCGGAACAATGCGGGTGGTGGTCGTTCGGCGGCGAGCCGGGAGGATGTGGCGGCGATCCGGGCGTGGGCGAAGGAGAACGGGCACGAGATCTCCGCTCGGGGTCGGGTTCCGTCGGAGATCGTGGCGGCGTACCGCGCGGCGCAGTCGGGCTGAGCCGGTTCAGCCCTGGTCGGGTCGGATGCGTTCGTGCCCGGTCAGTAGCAGGTGGTCGAAGACGGTGAGGGTTTCCGGCCGGGGCGGCGGGACCTGGGGCAGGTCGGCGAGGAGTTGGGCGGCGATGGCGCGGAGTTTGGTGTTGGTCTCCTGGGAGCGCCAGGAGAGCACCTTGAAGGCCTGGTCCGCGCTGATGCCGTACATGCGCATGAGGATGCCCTTGGCCTGTTCGATGACGGCCCTGGACTCGACGATCTCGGGGACGACCTCGCTGACGGCGGCCTGGCCCGCGGCGTCGATGGTGTCGGTGAGGTCGATGTAGCAGCCGCTGGTGCCGACGGGTTCGCCGTCGGTGTCGAGGATGCGGTTGGCGACGACGAGCACGGTGTGTTCGCAGTCCTCGGTGTCGATGACGCGGTGTCTGCCCGCGAAGGGTTCGCGGTGGGTGAGGGCGCGGTCGATCAGCCGGGCGACGAGGTCGCGGTCGTCGGGGTGGG
This sequence comes from Nocardia sp. NPDC057353, assembly GCF_042667085.1. Taxonomy (NCBI): domain Bacteria; kingdom Bacillati; phylum Actinomycetota; class Actinomycetes; order Mycobacteriales; family Nocardiaceae; genus Nocardia; species Nocardia sp. NPDC057353. The sequence continues at coordinate 23,060 of NZ_JBHVAK010000007.1, read as the reverse complement.
TGTGCGCGAGCACCAGTTCGGTGGTGGGTTCGACGCTGCCGGGTTCGTAGCCGTGCAGCCGGTAGACCTCGGGGGACCATTCCCAGCGGCGGTCGGCGAACCACAGCGTGAAGCCGCCCGCCACCCTGGGGTCGACCGACTCGGGCAGGTGGGCGAGCGGGTCATCCCTGCACTCGGGAACAGCGGGCTCGGACACCCTGGAACAATAGCGCGACCTGCGGGTGCGGACACGCCGGTCACGGGTGCGGCCGTGGCAGCTTCACGACGCGGACGAAGAAGCCGTCGATCTGCTGGATGGCGGCCATGAAGGCGTCGAGGTCGACGGGTTTGGTGACGAAGGCGTTGGCGCGGGCGCGGTAGCTGCTCTCCACGTCCTCGGTGGCCGAGGAGGTGGTGAGGACGACGACCGGGATGGCGGCGAGGTCGGGGTCGGCCTTGATCCGCTCCAGGACCTGGCGGCCGTCATAGCGGGGCAGGTTGAGGTCGAGCAGGATGAGGTCGGGGCGGACGGCGTCGGTGTGCTGTCCGCGGCGGTAGAGGAAGTCGAGCGCCTCCTGGCCGTCGCGGACGACGTGCAGGGTGTTGCCGAGGGTGTAGGTGTCGAAGGCTTCGCGGGTGATGAGTTCGTCGCCGGGGTCGTCCTCGACCAGCAGGACGTCGATCGGGTGCTCGGAGTCGGGCACGGCGGCCTCCCAGGTGTCCACCGCGCGCGGCGGAGTGCGGATGCCCCGGCGCTGCGGCGGTCGAGGTGCGGCCAGTCAACCAGATCCGCTGCGGCGCCGGGTGTCAGGGGGCGGCGGTGAGGACGCGGCCGAGGTGGGCGCCCTTGCGGGGGTTCTTGCTTCCGGTCTTGCAGGCGGAGATCTGTACGGTGTCGCTGCCCTGGTTGTAGTAGGCCATGCCGACGAGCGGGCCGTTGGTGGAGGCGGGGAGCCAGCTCCAGCCGGGTTCGTCGCCGGTGTAGAGGTCGAAGCGGTGGTCGCCGTAGGTGTCGAAGGATTGGCGCTGCAGGACCAGGTACTCGGGGACGGTGAGCCCGGACCAGCCGTGTGCGGCGAGTGCCCGGCGCAGCCCCGGCGCGGTGTGGCCGCGGGTCCAGGGCTGGATGCGGTCGGCGGGCAGGACCAGGAGGTAGGGGTGGTCGGGGCGGTCGATCTCGCCGTCGAGCAGGTCGCAGGCGATCTCGGCGGGGTGGGCGTAGTCGGCGAGCGCGAGCAGCGCGGGCAGGTGCGCGCGCTGCGCGGCGGCGGGCGGGAAGGCGAAGCCGATGGCGGCGTCGGCGGGCAGCGGCAGGTCGGGGGCGGGGCCGAGCGCGTCGGCGAGCGGGGTGTGCTGCCGCCACCACTGCGCTGATCGCCGCCAGATGTCGGCCGTGCTGTGCGCTTCCGCTCCGCCGATGCCCGCTCGCATGCGGCGGACTCTACTGCGCGGGGCCGACATCCCTGGTGGTGAGCCACTCCAGGGCGGTGTCAGCGACCTCGGTCCAGCCGCTGTCCAGGGTGAGCGAGTGGCCGCGGTCGGGGAACTGGCGCAGGTCGGTGCTGGCGGGTGAGCCGTGGTAGAGCTTGTGCGTGGCGCGGGTGACGACGTCGGGGACGGTGTGGTCCTGCCCGCCGGAGACGATGAGCAGCGGGCCGCGGGTCGGGTTGGCGGTGTCGACGGCGGCCGGGGAGTTCCTGCTGAAGTTGGCGAGGGCGGCTTCGAAGAGCGGGCGGCCCGGTGACGGGATGGTCCAGGCGTCGAAGAGCCGGTCGGATTCGTCGGCGGGGATGGCGTTGCCGAAGCCGTACCGGAACTGGTCGCGGGTGAGCGCGACCGAGCGCTTGCGGTTGGCGGGGTTGCCGAGCACCGGAAAACTGGAGCGCAGCTGGGCGAAGGGCAGCGGTTTGACGCCCTTGATCTGGGCGGGGTCGATGGCGACGCCTGCCACGGCGAGCCCGGCGGCGAGGAGTTTCTGCACGAAGAGGCCGCCGAAGGAGTGGCCGACGAGCACCGGCGGGGCGTCGAGGGCGCGGATGATCTCGGTGTAGTGCGCGGCGACGTCGTCGATGCCGATTCCGGCGACGGCCTCGGGGTGGGCGCGGGCCTGCTCGACGGTGTCGGGTTCGCCGGGCCAGCCGGGGGTGTGCGGTTCGTAGCCGCGGGCGGCGAAGAGCTCGGCCCACGGCTGCCAGGAGGTGGCGTGCAGCCACAGGCCGTGGATGAAGACGACGGGGGTGCGGGTGGCTGCCATGGGTTCTCCTCGGGTGCGGGCGCATCGGAACTCTAGACCGATTCGGGTCCCGGCACCGGGTGAGCCGCTCCGGCAACCTGCGAGTTTCCTCGCCGGGGGGCCGGGTAGGACCAGCTCACCGAGCGAGTGAGGAGTCGTGCATGAGCAAGGACGAGACGTTCCGCAAGGGCGACAAGGTGGAGTGGAAGAGCCACGGGAGTACGGCCGAGGGCAAGGTGGAGGAGAAGATCACCTCCGATACCGAGGCGGCCGGGCGCACGGTGCGCGCGTCGAAGGACGAGCCGCAGTACCGGGTGCGCAGCGACAAGAGCGGCCGCGACGCGGTGCACAAGCCGTCGGCGTTGAAACCGGCCGGCGATGAGTGACGACGCGAAGACGAAGGCCGAGTTCGACGAGGCGGTCAACATGACCGGTGCGGAGCTGCGGCGCTGGCTGGATACCGACGAGTCGAAGGCGGTGGGTCAGAAGCCGGACGGTGGCGGGGAGTCGACCGGGCACCACAGTGGCCGCCGGATCCTCGACATCCTCGCGGCGGACGAGCTCGATGCCGACGACTACGCGCACATGCGCAAGGTGGTCGGGTATGTGCACCGGCATGCGAAGCAGCGGCCGTCCGGGGATGTCGAGGACACGAAGTGGCGGTATTCGCTGATGAACTGGGGCCACGATCCGCTGAAGAAGGGCTAGTAGCCGACGCGGGCGACCTTCTCCGGGTGCAGGGTGACCCGGACGAGGTCGCCCGCGCGCATGGCGGCGAGGTCGGCGGCGCGGTCGGGGTCGCCGAGGTCCCAGTAGTGGGCGGCGAGGCGGTCGCAGAGTTCGCGGGCGCCGTCGGGTTCGACGGTGACCGGGCCCGCGACCGAGACCCAGCGTTCGCGCTCCCCGACCGGCGCGGCGACCACGAGCGAGGCGCGCGGGTCGGTGCGCAGCCTGCGCAGTTTGGCGGCGCCGGCCTCGGTGAAGAACTGGACGGTGCCGTCGTCGGCGAGTTCGTACCAGATCGGGCGCGGCTGCGGCGGGGTCGGTCCGGCGGCGACGGTGAGGAAGCCGTGCAGGGGGCGGCGCAGGAAGGCGATGTCGTCGGCGGTGAGGTTCGGGTCGGCGCTCATAAGTCCCGATTCAACGCGGCGCCGTCGGACAGTGCCATAGGTGAGACGCCGGATTGCCTGTCCATTCGTCTACGCTCGGCGGGATGGATGTCTTCGGGGACCTGATTCGCGGGGTGCGGGCGCAGGGCTCGCTGTTCGGCAGCTCGACGCTCACTCCGCCGTGGTCGCTGCACTTCGTGGACGGGGCGCCGCTGACGCTGTGCACGGTGCTGTCGGGGTCGGGGTGGATCGTGCCTGTGGAGGGGCCGCCGGAGCCGGTGCGCGCCTACGAGACGGCGGTGGTGCGCGGCCCGGCGACCTTCACCTTCGTCGACGATCCGGGGACGGCGGCGGTACCGGTGGCGTGCGGGGCGTTCTGCTCGGGGCCGGAGCAGGGCGGTGCCAGGTACCGGCTGGGGTGGGCGGACTGCGGTGATCCGGCGCCGGGGGCGACCACGCTGATCGTGGGTGCGTACCCGGTGCGCGGGGAGATCTCCGGGCGGCTGCTGGAGGCGCTGCCGCCGGTGCTGCGGGTGGGGTCGGGCGGGACCGGGGACGCGGTGCTCGACCACCTGGCGGCGGAGGTGGCCGCCGACGTCCCCGGGCAGCAGGTGGTGCTGGACCGGCTGCTGGACTGGATGCTGGTGTGCACCCTGCGCGAGTGGTTCGACCGGCCCGGTGGCGAGCCACCGGCGTGGTGGGCGGCGCAGCGCGACCCGGTGGTCGGGGACGCGCTGCGGCTGCTGCACGCCGACCCCGCGGCGCCGTGGACGGTGGCGGCGCTGGCCGGGCGCGCGGGGGTGTCGCGCTCGACGCTGGCCAAGCGCTTCGCCGAGCTGGTGGGCGAGCCGCCGCTGACCTACCTGACCCGCTGGCGGATGACGCTGGCGGCGGATCTGCTGGTCGAGCGGGAGTCGACGATCGCCGATGTGGCGCGCACCGTGGGCTACTCGGATCCGTTCGGGTTCAGCGCGGCGTTCAAGCGGGTGCGCGGGGTGGCGCCGAGCGAGTTCCGGTCGCGGCGGCGCGCGCCCGCCCGCTCAGCCGGCGGTCTTGCCGTTGTCGGCGGTGTAGACCGCGCCGTGGACGGCGGCGGCGGCGTCGCTCGCCAGGAAGGCGATGAGCTCGGCGACGGCGTCGGGCTCGCTGAGCCCGCGCGGTGAGGCCACCCGCATGACCAGGTTCGGGTCGGCGCCGTCGGGCAGGGTGAAGTTGGTGACCTGGGGGGTGAGCATGCCGCCGGGGCAGACGGCGTTGACCCGCAGCCGCTGCGCGGTGTATTCGACGGCGAGCGCGCGGGTCAGCCCGACCAGGCCGTGCTTGGCGGCGCAGTACCCGGCGGAGTAGGCCTGGCCCTCGATCCCGGCGATGGAGGCGACGTTGACGATGTTCCCGCCCGCCTCGAGCAGGTGCGGGATGGCGGCGCGGCAGAGGTGGAAGGGGCCGGTGAGGTTGACCGCGAGGTCGCGCTCCCACTCCTCGTCGGTGACCTGGACGGTGTGCCGCATGGCGTGCTGTCCGGCCACGTTGATCAGGATGTCGAGGCGGCCGAGGTCGGCGGCGCAGCGGGCGACGACGTCGCGGCAGGCGGCGGCGTCCGCGATGTCGGCGGTGGCGTAGCGGCCGCCGGGCAGCTGCTCGACGACGGCGGCGAGGCGCTGCTCGTCGCGGGCTACTCCGAAGACGGTGGCTCCGCGCCTGCCGAGCAGCCCGGCCACCGCCGCGCCCAGCCCCGATGACGCGCCGGTGACCAGCGCGACCTTTCCCGACATGTCACTCATGGGGGTCACGATAGAGCGCGGCGGGCGCTACTTGTCCGGCTTGGGCGGCTTGGGTTTGCCGTTGCCGTTGTTGCTGCCGGGACCGTTGCCGTTGCCGGAGTTGCCGTTTCCGTTGCCCGAGTTCCCGTTGCCGGGGGTGGCGGAGTTGCCGTTGTCGCCGGGGCTCGGCGGGGAGCCGACGCTCGCCACGGTCGGCTCGGGGGCGACCACCGGGGGCGCGGGCTCGGCCGCCCGCTCCCCGCATGCGGGCGGGCACGGGTCGGCCACGGGTGGGGCGGGGGTGGCCGCGATGGGTGCCGCGCTGCGCGGCGGCAGGGTGCCGGTGGCGGCGGGCGGGGTGGTCGGCGCGCCGTCGGTGATGCCGGTGCCGTCCGGGCGGCTCAGGTACAGCCCGCCGCCGATCACCACGGCGAGTCCGGCCAGCGCGGCCGCCGCGATCCGGGGCCGCTTGCCGCCCGTCGGCGCGGTGTCGGGCCGGGTGACCGGGGCGGGCTGCGGGTACGAGTACGCGGCACCCGCCACGGTCGGCGGGGCGATGTCGACCGTCGGGATATCGCTCCCCCCGGCCGCCGCGCGGGCGGCGGCGACGAACTGCTCGACGTCGGCGAAGCGCGCCCCCGGCTCCTTCGCCATGCCGCGGGCGATCACCGCGTCCAGTTCGCGTGGGACGGCGGGGTTGAGCATGCTCGCGGCGGGCGGGGCGGTCATGAGGTGGGCGAGCACCTGCTGCGGCGAGTCGCCGTCGCCGAAGGGCCGCCGACCGGTGAGCAGTTCGAAGAGCACGCAGGCCAGCGAGTACTGGTCCGAGCGGGCGTCGGCGGCGCCGGAGAAGCGTTCGGGCGCGACGTACCCGAGGGTGCCGACCAGCTGGCCGGTGGCGGTGATGGCGGGCTGCCCGTCGCGGGTGGCGGTGCCGAAGTCGATGAGGTAGACGAACTCGCCCGCGGTCACCATGAGGTTCGACGGCTTGACGTCGCGGTGCACGAGCCCGATCCGGTGCGCCGCCGCCAGCGCCGTCCCCGCCTGCGCCACGATGTTCGTGGCGCGGCCGGGCGCGAGCCGGATCTCGCGGCGCAGCAGCTCGGCGGCGTCGATCCCGTCGACGAGCTCCATGTCCAGGTAGAGCCTGCCGTCGTACTCGCCGAAGCCGTGGATGGTGACGGTGTGCGGGCCGCGCAGCTGGGCGGCGAGCCTGGCCTCGCGGGTGAACCGGCGCCGGAAGCCGGGGTCGGCGGCCAGGTCGGCGGCGAGCACCTTGAGCGCGACGTCCCGACCGGTGGCGGTGTCGGTGGCCAGCCAGACCCGGCCCGAGCCGCCGCTGCCGAGCAGCCGATCGAGGCGGTAGTGGCCGAACCACGTCTCGCCCATGTGCAGAACCTCCCGTGCGCGCTCCCCCGTCGCGGTATGACCGCTGTGCCGCGCCGGAAACCGCGCAGGCGGACCGGCGCGGTCGCTCCACCGTAGCGAGCGGCCCGGCCGCGGCGAAACACCGATTTGCGAGAAGGTAGCCGGGTACTGTTTCGACGTGGGCGTCCGTCAACCACCGCTACCGGAGGAGTAGTGCGATGAACACTGTCCCGGAGGCGCTGTCAGCCGAATCCCCGGTCACGGGGTTGCTCCGATTCGGGATCAGCACGCCGGGTGGGGCGCTCGCGGCGGCCGAGCGCGATGTCACCGCGGATGCGGTGGGTGTGCCGCCGGAGGCGGTGCTGTGGTTCACCGACTTCGCCGCGGCGGCTCCGGTGGCCGAGATCGGCGCGCTCACCGCGGCCGGGGTCACCCCGATCGTCACCTGGGAGCCGTGGCGCGCGCTGGGGGCGGGGCGGTACGACCGGGCGGCGTTCCCGCTCGCCGCGATCGCGGCCGGCGCGCACGACGACCACGTTCGCGGCTGGGCGCGCGCGCTGGCGCCCTATCGGGTGGGGCTGCGCTTCGCCCACGAGTTCAACGGCGACTGGTACCCGTGGTCGGGCGCGCCGGAGGTCTACGTGGCCGCGTGGCGCCGCCTGCACGCGCTGTTCGCCGCCGAGGAGGCCGCGGTGTGGTGGATCTGGGCGCCGAACGCCCCGTTCGAGCGGGTCCCGCTGGAGTGGTATCCGGGCGACGGGTACGTCGACGTCCTCGGGGTGGACGGCTACAACTGGGGCACCTCGCAGCCGTGGAGCCGGTGGGTCGAGCCGGACGAGCTGTTCGGCCCGGCGCTGGCCGCGCTGGGCGGGCTCGGCAAGCCGATCCTGGTCACCGAGGTCGGGTGCGCCGAGGCGGGCGGCGACAAGCCGGCGTGGATCACCGCGCTGGTCGCGCTGCTCGCCGCCGACCCCGCGGTCACCGGCTTCGTCTGGTTCGACCACGACAAGGAGACCGACTGGCGGCTGACCAGCAGCCCGGAGTCGGCGCGGGCGCTGCGCGGGGCGCTGCGGTGACCGCCGCCGGGTTCGCGCTGCCGCCCGAGGTGGAGGCGGCCAGGCAGCACTCGCTGGACCAGCTGCACCTGGCGGGCACCCCGCCGGAGGAGCGCTTCGCCCGGATCACCCGGATGGCGCGGATGGTGTTCGGCGTGCCCGCCTCCTCGGTGAACCTGATCGACGCCGACCGGCAGTGGTTCAAGCAGCTCGACGGGTTGGAGCTGGGGGCGCACAACCCCCGGCGGGAGGCGGTGTGCCAGGCGACCATCGCCCGCGCCTACACCGCGCCCGCCGAACCCGCGCTGGTGCTCGAGGACGCCGCAGCGGTCCCGGAGTTCGCCGAGTTGCCGACGGTCGGCGGCGACGGCGGGATTCGCTTCTACGCGGGCTACCCGCTCTTCGGCCCGGGCGGGCACGCGGTCGGCACCTTCTGCCTCTACGACACCGTGCCGCGCTCGCTCGACGACGCCCAGCTGGCCACCTTCCGGGAGCTGGCGGGCTGGGCACAGCGCGAACTGGAGAGCGCCGACGACCTCGAGCGCGCGGCGATCGTGCAGCGCAGGCTGCTGCCGCAGCCGCTGGGCGACCTGCCCGGCTATCGGGTCTGCGCGACCTGCCTGCCCGCGCACGCCGTCGGCGGCGACTTCTACGACCACTACCGCGACGGCGCCGGGCTGGCCTTCACCCTGGCCGACGTCATGGGCAAGGGGCTCGGCGCGGCGATTCTCACCGCCGGGGTGCGCTCGGCGCTGCGCGGCGCCTCGCGCGCGGTGCACCGGGTCGGCGCCGACGGGGATCTCGGCGCGGTGGTCGACGCGGTCGCCGCGCAGCTCACCGACGACCTGACCAGCACCGACACCTTCGTCACGCTCTTCCACGCCCGGCTCGACCCGGCCAGCGGCACGGTGCGCTACGTCGACGCCGGGCACGGCCTCACCGTGCTCACCAGGGCGGGCGGCGAGTCGGTTGTGCTGACCGGCGGCGGGCTGCCGTTGGGCATCGCCGAGGACGAGCACTGGGTGGCGCAGAGCGTGCGGCTGGAGCCGGGCGACACCCTGACCGTCGCCTCCGACGGGCTGCTGGAGCTGCTCGACCCGCTCGGCGGGGCGCACACCGTCGCGGAGTTCGCGCGCCTGCACCCCGATCCGCAGCGGCTCTGCGCGGCCGTGCGGGAGCTGGCCGAGCGGTTCCCGCCGCTCGACGACGCCACGGTGATCGCGGTGCGCCGGGAGCCGGTGTGAGCGCGACCGTCGCGGACACCACGACCACCAGGCCGCGGCCCTCGCCCTGGCTGCGGCTGCTCATCGTGCTCACCGCCGCGCTCGGGGTGAACTACGTGGCGTGGCGCTGGCTGGTCGCCACCAACTGGTCGGCCTGGTGGATCGCGGTGCCGCTGGTGATCGCCGAGACCTACAGCCTGGTCGACTCGCTGCTGTTCGGGATGACCATGTGGCAGTGGCACCGCAGGCCGACGCCGCCGCCCCCGCCGGACGGCGCCACCGTCGACGTCTTCGTCACCACCTACAACGAACCGGTGGAGATGGTGCTGGAGACCGCCGAGGCGGCGCAGCGCATCCACTACCCGCACCGCACCTGGATCCTGGACGACGGCGACCGCGGCGAGCTGGCCGCGGCGGCCGCGGAGCGCGGCATCGACTACCTGACCCGCAGCGCGCACTGGGACGACAAGCCGCGGCACGCCAAGGCGGGCAACCTGAACAACGCGCTGATGGAGACCGACGCCGAGTACATCCTGATCCTGGACGCCGACCAGATCCCGGAGCCGGAGATCCTGGACCGCACGCTCGGCTACTTCCACGACCGGGACATGGCGATGGTGCAGACCCCGCAGTACTTCGTCAACGTGCCCGCGAGCGACCCGCTCGGCAGCCAGGCGCCGCTGTTCTACGGCCCGATCCAGCAGGGCAAGGACGGCTGGAACGCCGCCTACTTCTGCGGCTCCAATGCGGTGCTGCGCCGCGAGGCGCTCATGCGGCTCGGCATCGCGGGCTACGTCGACGCGGTCGAGGAGGGGGTGCGGCGCACGCTCTACGCCGCCCGCAAGATCCTCGCCTCGGCCCGCCGCCGCACCACCGACCCGCGGGTACTGGCCGCGCTGGACGCGGTGCGCGAGGCCGTGCGCGACGCCCGCCGCGAGCTGCGCGCGGGCGAGCCGCTCGCCGAGCTCACCTACAGCTTCCAGCTGCGGGTGGACGCGGCCACCCGCAGCCTGGTCGACGCCGACGTGGCGGCGATGCGCGCCGATCTGGCGGCGATCGAGGAGCTGCGCGCGCTCTCCGGCGGCGACGGCCCGGCCCCGGTGCTCTTCGACGACGAGGTGCTGGCCGGGTTGGCGGGCCGGGAGTGGTCGCCGCTGGGCGCGCTGGAGTCGATCGGGGCGCTGATCCGGGCGGTGGACGTTGGCCGCGACGACGAGGCGCAGCCGATCCTGCCGATGGCCACCATCTCGGTCACCGAGGACATGGCGACCTGCATGCGCATGCACGCCCAGGGCTGGCACACCGCCTACCACCACGAGCCGCTCGCCTGGGGGTTGGCCCCGGACGACATCGGCACCATGCTGACCCAGCGGCTGCGCTGGGCGCAGGGCACCGTGCAGGTGATGTTGAAGGAGAACCCGCTGGTGCAGCGCGGGCTCTCGTGGGGGCAGCGGCTCATGTACTTCGCCACCATGTGGAGCTACCTGGCCGGGTTCGCCGCGCTGGCCTACATCGCCGCGCCGATGATCTTCCTGATCTTCGGGATCATGCCGGTGACCGCCTACAGCTGGGACTTCTTCGGCAGGCTGATCCCGTTCCTGCTGCTCAACCAGCTGTTGTTCCTGGTGGTGAGCCGCGGCACTCCGACCTGGCGCGGCCAGCAGTACAGCCTGGCGCTGTTCCCGGTGTGGATCCGGGCCTGCGTCACCGCCTTCCGCAATGTCTACTTCGACCGGCCGCTCGGCTTCGCCGTGACCCCGAAGACCAAGCAGCACCGCGACGCGCTGCCCTGGCACCTGGTGAAGTGGCAGCTGCTGGCCATGGCGCTGCTGACCGGCGCGACGGTGGTCGGCGTCGTGCGGCTGTACGTCGGCGCGATCTCCACCCTCGGCGTCGTGGTGAATCTGGTGTGGGTGGTGTTCGACCTGCTGATCCTGAGCGTGGTGTTCCAGGCGGTCCGCTATCACGGCTACGAACCGGAGGCATGACGATGAGCCGATTTCCCACCCGCACCGCCGATTCCGGGGCGGTCGTGGTGCGCCCGGAGGGCCGCCTGGACATGGTCGCCGCACCGGACCTGCGCAAGACGCTGCACGCGCTGGCAGACGGGTCGGCGCCGCGGGTGGTGGTCGACCTCGGCGGCACCGAGTTCATCGACTCCTCCGGGCTCGGCGCGCTGATCTCCGGGCTCAAGGCCGCCCGCCAGGCAGGCGGTGACCTGCGGATCGCCGCACCCTCCACGCAGGTGCGGACGGTGCTCGCGCTCACCAAGCTCGACCGGGTGCTGCGCAGCTACCCCAGCGCCGACACCGCCTTCGACACCGAGCGCTGACGTGACCGACCCGGCCGCGCACGTGCTGCGGACCGCGGCGGGCCCCGGTGCCCTCGCCGCCATCCACGCCGCGCTCGAACAGGTCTGGGCCGCGCACCCGGTTCCGGAGCCGGTGCGGCTGCACCTGGATCTGGCCGCCGGGGAGATCGGGGCGAATATCGTCGAGCACGGGACCGCGGCCACGCTGCGGCTGGAGATCTCGGTGCGACCGGACCGGGTGCAGCTGGTCTTCACCGACGACGGCGACGCCGCCACCGGGATCGATCTCGATGCCGCCGCCATGCCGGATCCGATGGCCGACCGGGGCCGCGGCCTGGCGCTGGCGCGCGCGGTGCTCGACGAGTTCGGCTACGACAGGGACGGCGCGCACAACCGCTGGACCCTCACCCACCTGCTGAGCTGAGCCCCGGACCCGCTGTGGCGCTGTCGTTCCGGCGCGACGGCGGCGAGCGCGGCTGCCAGAATCAGCACATGCGGACCGAATCGGTGGCGGTGACCGAGGTCGGTCCCGGCGACGTGGTGGCCGACCCGGCGGGCACCGGGCTGTGGCGGCGGGTGCGGGAGCTGCGGCACGGCCGCGCCCCGCGCCGGGACGGCAGCGGGCGGGAGTGGACCTACTACGCCTTCGTCGGCCCGCTCGTCGACCCCGCCGCCGCGGGCGAGGTGATCGGCAACCAGCCGCGGATCGACCGGTTCGTCTTCCGCGAGGACGAGTACGTCACCCGCACCCTGCGCGCCGGGCCGTAGGCGACGTGGCGGGATCGGCATTTCGCGAGGACACTCGGGGACGTAGTGAATCGACTCGTCCCACAGGAGCACATGCGATGGCAACCAACGGCCCCTTCGGCCTCGACCCGGAAGACGTCGAGCGCGCGCTGCGTGAGGCGGGAATCGAGCTGCGCGACCTGATCGGCAAGGCGGGCGGCTACCTGGAGCGGGTCGACGGCGCGAGCATCGGCTCGCTGGCCGCGCTGCTCGGCCAGTTCGCCCCGCCGCCGCAGCAGAAGCCGCGCACCCCGCCCGCGTCCGAGGGCGAGACCGCCGGCGAGTCCGGCAGCGGCGTCTGGGTCATCTACACCGTGGACGCGGGCGGCGCGGCCAGGGTCGACCAGGTCTTCCCCAGCGAGCTCGAGGCGCTGCGCGCGCACCGCGACAACACCGACGACCGCCGCCGGGTGCGGTTCCTGCCCTACGGCGTCCCCGCCGGGGTGCTGGACGCGCCCTGATCGCGGCGATGGTTCGCCCCGCCCACCCGGAGCCGGGATGATGGTGCGGTGGCCGAGCAGGTGAGCGCATGCGCGCGCTGGTGATACTGATCGTGGTCGCGGCGATCGCGCTGATCGCGGGCGACCGGATCGCGGTGGTGCTGGCGCAGAACGAGATCGGGCGCCGGATCGCCGCCGAGTACGCGCTCGGCCGCGACCCGGAGGTGACCATCGGCGGCTTCCCGTTCCTCACCCAGGCCGCGGGCGGCCGGTACGAGACCGTCGACATCCGCGCCGACGAGTACAGCGACCGGGACGTCACCGTGCGCGACCTGCGGCTCACCCTCACCGACGTCACCGCCCCGCTCGCCGACCTGGTCGCGGGCGACACCTCGACCCTGGTCGCGGCGGGCGCGACGGCCGAGGCGGTGGTCCCCTACGAGACCGTGCGCCGCTACGCCGACGAGGGTGTCCGCGAGCTCTCCGACAGCCCGGAGGGGCTGCGCGTGACGGGCTCCTTCCGCGTGGACGGCATCCCGTTCCCGGTCCCCGCGACCATCGTCTTCGCCATGGCGCCGACCGACGGCGGCATCGAACTCACCCCGGTCTCGGTGCAGGCGGCGGTCGGCGGCCCCGCGGTCCCGCTCTCGGCGCTGAGCCGCGGGCTCGCCTTCACCATCCCGCTGCAGGACCTGCCGCTCGGGGCGCGGATCACCGCCATCCGCCCGGCCGCCGACGGGCTGCACGTCACGGCGGCGGCCACCGACGTCCGCTTCGCGGAGCTACCCTGAGCGGGGGCTCACGGCACGTAGAGGTACCACTCGGCGAACGGCCCCTGGATCGGCCAGCTGCTCGACATGATCTTGGCGGGGCCCATCCCCACCCACAGGTCGACGGTGACGGTCTTGCCGCGCGCGGCGCCGGTGCGCACGTAGACGTCCTGGTGCCGGAAGCCCGCCGAGCCGACCCAGCCGATCATGACCCGGTTGCCGCACGGCCCGCTCAGGTACCCCTGCGGCGTGACGTGCGCCCGCACGAAGCCGGGCCGCTTCGGCGCCGCCTCGAGATCGACGGAAATGCTTCCGGCGCAGAAGTTCGCGTCGCCGAAGGTGTAGAGCGTGGTGCCGATCGGCGCCCAGTGCGGCAGCGGATCCGCGTGCGCCGGAACGGCTGTCGCGCCGCCGAGCACCCCGATCCCCAGCGTCGCCGCTATTCCCGCGCCCAGTCGTCGAATGTCCATGGTTCGAGCCTCCCCCGTCGAGCATTCGGATTTCCCGCTCGCCGCGCGACAGCCGGATGACCCCGTCGGCATCGACGGCCCGCGGCGGAAGTCGTTCGCACACCGAGCATATCGGGTGCGGCGGCGTACCGGGAGCCCTTCCGCGCGGTCTCAGTAGCGGGCCGCGTACCTGGTCGGCGGCTCGCCCATCATGCGGGTGAAGTCGCGGACGAAATGCGCCTGGTCGGCGTAGCCGAGCTCGGCGGCGAGCCCGGGCCAGTCGATGGCGGCGCCCGCCTCGAGTCGGCGCGCGACCTCGTGCACCCGGTACCGGCGCAGCACCCACTTGGGGCTCACCCCGACGTGCTCGGCGAACAGCCGCTGCAGAGTCCGCACCGGGAAGCCCAGCTCGGCGGCGAGCCGGTCCACGCGGGTGAGCTCGGGGTCGGCGGCGATCACCGCCACCGCCGCCACGGCCGCCCGGCTCGCCGGGTCCGGCTCGGGCAGCCGCGCGAGCAGGAACTCCTCGATCGACGCCACATCCGGGTGCTCCGGCGGCTCGGCCCCGAACACATCGGCCGCGGCGGCCACCCGGTCGGTGAGACCGGACACCGGCGCCTTCAGGATCGGTCGGAACGCGCCGGGGCGGAAGGCGACGCCGAACACCCGGCCGCGCCCGGTCAGCGTCTGGTGGCGGTGCCCGCGGGTCACCCCGCGCACGGTCGCGCCCGCGGGGCCGCCGACGGTGAGGTGCACCTGCGGCAGCGCGGTGATCAGCTGCCGGTAGGGCTCGGCGTAGTCCCAGTGCACGGTCCAGTAGTGCGCGACGTAGCCCGCCAGCTCCGGCGCCGGGGCGGCCGTTTCGTGCCGCTGGTGCCGCCGCCAGGCTCCGCCCAGCTCACGGGCATCCCTCATGGCGCGAGTGTAGGTGGCGCGTTCGTTCAAGACAGCGGGGTGCGGGCCTGGTTGGCTGGCGGCCATGAGCACTCCGGAGACGATGGCATCGGCCGCCGCACCCCTGCGGCGGATCGCCGCGGCGATCACCCCCGCGGACCTGGACCGGCCCACCCCGTGCGCCGAGTTCGACGTGGCCGCCCTGGTGAGCCACCTGCTGTACTGGGCGCCGGGGCTGGCCGCCGCGGGCCGCAAACAGGCACCGCCCGAGCCCGAAACCCGGCCGCTACCGCACGATTTCGCTGACACCCTGCGCGCGCGGGTCGACGACATCGTGGCTGCCTGGAGCGAGCCGCAGGCCTGGCGAGGTAGCGCCGAGTTCGCCGGGGCGGTGCTGCCCGCGCCGCTGCTCGGCGGCATGGTCGTCGGCGAGCTGGTGGTCCACGGCTGGGACCTGGGCCGCGCGCTCGGCATCGACGTCGGCTGGGACGACGCGCTGCTGGATTTCCTGTTCGAGCAGGTGAGCGCGACCGCCGAACAGGGAAGGGAGATGGGCGCCTACGGCCCGGCCGTCCCGGTGGCCGATTCCGCGCCAACGCTGGATCGGATTCTCGCTGCGACCGGGCGGCTGCCGCACTGGCATCCGGTCACCGTCTGACCCCGTCCCCCTTTCACTGTATACCCGATTCCGCCCCCTCATGAGCGGCCGAATCTTCCGCCATACTCGCTCGCGTCGTGGCGAAATCCCAGGTGAGGAGTGGCGGAATGGCCTATGTGCTGAGCTTCGCGGAGATCGATCGGACGCAGCTCGCGGTCGTCGGCGGCAAGGGCGCGAACCTCGGTGAGCTGTCGCGCGTCGACGGGGTGCGGGTGCCGGACGGGTTCTGCGTGACGACGGCGGCGTACGCGCGGGTCGTGGCGGGGGTGCCGGAGGGGTTGTTCGACGAGCTGTCCCGGCTCGACCCCGGCGACCGGGAAGCGACCAGGGTGCTCAGCGCGCGGGCACGCGCCGCGATCGAGGAGCAGGCGATCCCCGATGACGTCACCGCCGAGATCGTCGCCGCGCACGCCCGGCTCGGCGCGGACGGCGCCTACGCGGTGCGCTCCAGCGCGACGGCCGAGGATCTGCCGACGGCGTCCTTCGCGGGCCAGCAGGACAGCTACCTGAACATCGTGGGCGCGGCGGAGCTCCTCGCGCACGTGCGGCGCTGCTGGGGTTCGCTGTTCACCGAGCGGGCCGTCGCCTACCGGCAGCGGAACGGGTTCGGGCACCGCGGGATCCGGATGGCGGTGGTGGTGCAGGCCATGGTCTTCCCGCGGGCGGCGGGGGTGCTGGTCACCGCCGACCCGGTGAGCTCGGACCGGACGGTGACCTCGATCGACGCCGCCTTCGGGCTCGGTGAGGCGCTGGTCTCCGGGCTGGTGAACGCCGACAACGTCCGGGTGCGCGGCGACGCGATCATCGCGCGGGCGACCGCGACCAAGAAGCTCGCGGTCGAGCCGGAACCCGCCGGGGGCACCGCGGTGCGGGAGATCGCACCGGCGCGCCGCGACGAACCGGTGCTCACCGATGCCGAGGCGCTCGCACTCGCGCGGCTCGGCCGCCGGATCGAAGCGCACTTCGGCAGCCCGCAGGACATCGAGTGGTGCCTCGGCGACGACGGGGTCCTGGTCGTGCAGAGCAGGCCGGTCACCACGCTGTTCCCCATCCCCGACGGCGAGGGCGACCGCGTCTACGTCTCGGTCGGCCACCAGCAGATGATGACCGACGCCATGAAGCCGCTCGGGATCTCGCTGTGGCAGCTCACCAGCACCGCGCCCATGCGGGACGCGGGCGGGCGGCTGTTCGTCGACGTCACCGCCGCGCTCGCCGCCCCTGCCTCGCGCGCCGCGCTGGTCGACGCGCTCGGCACCTCCGATCCCCTGCTCGGCGACGCCCTGCGCACCCTGATCGACCGCCGCGGCCTCGAGATCGATGCACCCGACCGCCCGAACCCGGCCACCGTGCCCGACCCGCCCGACCTCGACCCCGCGACCATCGGCGAGCTGATCGCGGAGAGCGAGGCATCGCTGGCGGTACTCGAGCGCGACATCCGGCCCCACACCGGGGCGGCGCTGCTCGACTTCATCCGCGCCGACATCGAGGAGCTGCGCCGCGTCCTGTTCGACCCGCGCGGCCTCGCACTGATCACCGCCGCCATGGCCGCCGCCGAGTGGCTCAACGCCCGGCTGCTCGACTGGCTGGGCGAGCGCAACGCCGCCGACGCGCTCACCCGCTCGGTGCCGGGCAACGTCACCTCGGAGATGGGGCTCGCGCTACTCGACGTCGCCGACGCCGTCCGCGCGCACCCGGAGGTCGTGGCCTACCTGCGGGCGATCGAGCACGCCGCCCCGGACGACTTCCTCGACCGCCTCCCCGCCCATCCCGGCGGTGCCGAGGCACGGGCGGCGCTCGCGGACTTCCTGGAGCGCTACGGCATGCGCTGCGCCGGCGAGATCGACATCACCCGACCGCGCTGGCGCGAGCAGCCCGCCACCCTGCTGCCCGCCATCCTCGGCAATGTCGCCGCCTTCGAGCCGGGCGCGGCGGCACGGCAGTTCGCCGACGGCCTGCGCGAAGCCGAGCAGGCGAAACAGCGGATCCTGCGGGAGCTGCGCGCGCTCCCGGACGGTGCGGCGAAGGCCGCGGCGACCGAGCGAATGATCGACCGGGTCCGCGCCTTCTCCGGGTACCGCGAATACCCGAAGTACGGCATGGTGTGCCGCTACTCGGTCTACCGGCAGGCGCTGCGGCGCGAGGCGGAGCGCCTGGTGGCGGCCGGGGTGCTGCACGCCGCCGACGACATCCACTACCTGCGCTTCGACGAGCTGCGCGAGGTCGCGGCCACGCACCGCGCAGACCCGGAGCTGATCGCCGCGCGCAGGGCCGCCTTCCGCGCCCACGAGGCGCTCACCCCGCCGCGCGTCCTCACCTCCGACGGCGAAGTCGTCACCGGCGCCTACCGACGCACCGACCTGCCCGCGGACGCCCTACCCGGCACCCCGGTCTCCACCGGAGCCGTCGAGGGCCGCGCCCGCGTGCTCACCGACCTCGCGCAGGCCGACCTCGAGCCGGGCGACATCCTGGTCACCGCCTACACCGACCCCAGCTGGACCCCGCTCTTCGTCGCCATCGCCGGGCTGGTCACCGAGGCGGGCGGGCTCATGACGCACGGCGCGGTCATCGCCCGCGAGTACGGGCTCCCGGCCGTGGTCGGCGTCGAGCACGCCACCACTTTCATCCGCGACGGGCAACGCATCCGCGTGCACGGCACCGACGGCTACGTCGAACTGCTGCCCGACCGCTGATCCACCCGGGCGCCCGCGCCGCCGGGATCATCGGTCGAGCGCGGACCGACCGGCCCCGCGGAGGTGGCGGCTCAGGTCGCCGGTGAGGTGGATGTCGACGCGGCGCTCGGTGAACCGCCATGTGCCGCAGATCCATCGCCGTCACCGCCACCCATCCCTGAGCGGCTCGGTCTCCAACGGCATGCTCAGGGTGACCGTGGTGCCGGAGTCGAGCACCGTCACCCGGCTCTCGTCCACCAGGGCCTTGATCAGTGTCAGGCCGCGGCCGCGCAGGGATTCGGTGTGGCCGCGTTCGGCGTCCGGCGCCGCCGGGCGGGTGACCCAGTGTCCGTGGTCGGAGACGCCGATCAGGACCACCCCGCGGGCCACGATCGCCTCGAGCCGGATCGGGCGGCGGTCACCGGCGTGGCCGTGCTCGATCGCGTTGGCGCAGGCCTCCCCGGCGGCCAGCAGCAGGTCATAGGCGCGCCCGGGGTCGGCGAGCGTCCCGGCCAGCCACTCGCGCAGCCGCCCGCGCACCGCGGGGAGCTGGTCGGGGTCCGCGGGGAACTCGATCCGTAGCGGCTCGACCGCGCTGCTCATGTCGTCTCCTTCGGCCGCATCCGCTCCCGTGCCGCGCAGGCCGGTTCAGGTGTCCGGGTCCTCGTCCTGATCGCCGTGCGGGCCGGGGCCCGCCAGGTTTCCGGACGCCTCGGAGCCACCCTCGACGATGCCGTCCTCCCGCGCCTTCCCGGTATCGGGCGAGCTCTCGCCGTCGGCGGTGTCGTGGGGTCCGGTCATGGGTGGTTTCTCCTCCGCGCTGTCGGCGCCCGTCGCTCGAGCCGTCTCGGGCGCGGCTACCCCGCGTGTCGATGGAGCAAACCGGGCGGACCCGTCCCCGGTGCCGCGAAACCCCACCGTGCCCAGCCCCACATCCCCGGTTGCACGGCGCTGGTGAGACGTTCGACATCGTGCCCGTCGGCGGCGCCCTCCGCTCGCGGAGCGGTAGCGGCATCGTCGCCGCTCCCGGGGCGAATCGAGCCCCCCGCACTCGGCCGAATCGCCCAAACCTCGCAGCCCCCGCGATTCTCCTCACGCCGGAAATCCGAAATAGCCCGCAGGTCAACACCGATTTTCCCAGCATGAAGAGTTTCCGAGCAGCATCGGCGAGCGAGGTGAACCCCACCGCTCCGATCGAGGCGGACGGCGCGCGCGCCGCCGCGGGATCGTTGCGCGTGGGACGCTTCTCCTTCCGCCCCGCCACCGGGACGGTGTGGTGGTCCGCCACCGTGGCACCGCCCGCGGCGATCGAGCAGCTGACCGCGCCCGCCGCCCTCGCCCGCGTGCACCGGGACGACCGGGAGCCGCTCATCCGGGCCGTGGCCGCGGCGGAGCGCTTCTGCCTGCGGCTGCGCGTGTCCGGCACGAAGCGGGGCCTGCGCACGCTGATCGTCGTCGGCGAGCCCGCCCCCGAGGGGGTCGACGGCTTCCACGTCGACCTCACCGCCGCGCTCCGCGCCGACGGCGTGGCGGTGGTCGACGAGTCGGTGACCCGATTCCTGGCCGACCGCGCGGTGGTCGAGCGGGCCGTCGGCATGCTGCTGCTCGTCTACGGCATCCCCGCGGACCGCGCGCGCGAGATCCTCACCTGGCGGTCCACCGAGACCGGGCTGTCGGTCGAGGAGCTCGCGACCCGGCTCTGCACGGCGGTCAGCGGCCGCAGCCCGGCGCCCGCCGAGCTGCGGTCCCGCTTCGACGACCTGCTGCTGACCGTGCGCGACGCGGGTCCCGGCTGAGCCGGGCGCGTGCGCGGACACCCGCCGGAAGTTGTTGTAGGGTCTCGATCATGATCACCCAGCACGTGTGGCAGTGGCGCCTCTAGGCGCCACTGTCAGCGTGCGAATTCTCCGCTCAGAGGCTGCCTTTCCCGATCGGGACGCGCCTCGCCGGGCAGGAGTCCCGTTCGGGCAGGCGTGACGAAAGGTTCCCGGTGTCCGAGCTGTTGATCGAGGTCCTCGAAGGACAACACGACTGTTTCGCCCTGCTCTGCCGCGACGGCGGCACCCTCGACGTGCTGACCGGCCGGGCGCGGAAGGTCGCCGCCATCGCCGATATCCCGCTGCCCGACGACGCCGACGGCCCGGCCGTCCTCGCCGCCGTCCCCTACCGGCAGATCACCGAGCGCGGCTTCGCCTGCCACGACGACGGCGCGCCGCTGACCTGCCTGCTGATCGAGCAGCGCGGCACCGCCGCGGTCGCCGACGCCGTCCACCTGCTGCCGGCGGGCAGCCCCGGGCTGCGCGGCGGCGAATTCACCACCTCCGACAGCGATTACGCGCAGATCGTCAAGCAGATCGTGACCGACGAGATCGCGCACGGCGCGGGCGCCAACTTCGTCATCCGCCGCGACTTCCGCGGCCGGATCGGCGGCGACCACGTCCGCAGCGCGCTGGTGCTGCTGCGCAGGCTGCTGCGCCACGAGGTGGGCGCCTACTGGACCTTCGCCTTCGTCACCCCGGAGTTCGCGCTGGTCGGCGCCACCCCGGAGCGGCACGTCTCCGCCGAGGCGGGCACGGTGCTGATGAACCCGATCAGCGGCACCTTCCGCCACCCCGGCACCGCGCCCGACCCCGTCGCCATCCTCGAATTCCTCGGCGACCGCAAGGAGACCGACGAGCTCTTCATGGTCGTCGACGAGGAGCTGAAGATGATGGCCGCGATCTGCGACCGCGGCGGCCAGGTCCTCGGCCCCTCGCTCAAGCAGATGGGCAACCTCACCCACACCGAGTACCTGCTGCGCGGCCACAGCACCCGCGATGTCCGGGACATCCTGCGCGCCACCATGTTCGCGCCGACCGTCACCGGCTCCCCGATCGAGAACGCCGCCCGGGTCATCCACCGCTACGAGGACTCCGGCCGCGGCTACTACTCCGGGGTGCTCGCCCTGCTCGGCCGCGACGAGCACGGCCAGACCCTGGACGCCCCGATCCTCATCCGCACCTGCGAACTGCACGCCGACGGCACGGTCAAGGCCTCGGTCGGCGCCACCCTCGTGCGCGCCTCCGACCCCGTCACCGAGGTCGCCGAGACCCACGCCAAGCTCGCCGGGGTGTTGCAGGCGCTCGGCGCGCAGCCAGGGCACCGGCCCGCGATCGGCCGCACCTCGCTGCTCGAACACGCCGAGATCCGCAAGGCGCTGGCCGCGCGCAACGGGTCGCTGGCCCGGTTCTGGCTCGACCGCCAGCCCACCGCCGCCGAGCACACCGCGGGCGAGCCGGTGACCGCCACCATCGTCGACTGCGAGGACGAGTGGTCGGCCATGCTCGGGCACCAGCTGCGCCACCTCGGGCTCACCGTTCAGGTTCGGCGCTGGAGCGAGCAACCCGACTCCGACCCCGCCGACCTGCTCGTCATGGGCCCCGGCCCCGGCGACCCCACCGATGCCGCGGACCCGCGGATCGCCCGCATCGACGCGCTCGTGCGGAACCGGCTGCGCGAGAGCCGCCCACTGCTCGCCGTCTGCCTCAGCCACCAGCTGCTCGCCGCACGGCTCGGGCTGCGGCTCCTCCGGCTGCCCGCACCGAACCAGGGCAGCCAGCACCGCATCGACCTGTTCGGGCGCCGGACCACGGTCGGGCTCTACAACAGCTTCACCGCCGTGGCCGCGACCCCGCCGCCGTGGGTGGAGTGCAGCGCCGCCGAGACCGGGGCCGTGCACGCCCTGCGCGGGCCGGGGTTCGCCTCGGTGCAGTTCCATCCGGAGTCGGTGCTGACCACGGACGGCACCGAGATCCTCGGTGAGCTGGTGACGCACGCGCTCGCCGCCCGCTGACGGTGCTGCCCCGGCGGCCGGTCGATCGGCGTCTCCCCTCAGAGGTCTTCGACGCAGATCACGAAATGCCGCTCGGTGTAGCGGTATCCGACTCCGCTCGCGCACGCCGCGACATCGTCGGTGCCGTCGACCCGGTTCAGCACCCGGATGCCCTCGACGGCGGGCGCACCGCAATCGATCCGCTGCGGATCGTCGCCGCCCACGTCGAGGCACCCGCCGAAGACCCAGTCGACATCCAGGCACAGGGCGCCGACCTCCGCGCCGTCCACCGTCTCGGCGTAGTAGTTGTCCCGGTCCGCGATACACCCGTCGCTGGTGGCGGCCTTGCCGATCACCACGTAGTTCGACTCCACGCTGCCGCAGGGCGCGCCGACGATGGTGGCGTCGTCCAGCGTGCCGCCGAGCCGGACGCACTCCCCGATCGCCGGATCGAACTCCAGCGCGCCCTGCGCGCCCGGCGCGAGCAGGACCGCTCCCGCCGCGAGTACGGCGCTCACGCACGCCACCGTCATCGACCGATTCACCATGTTTCCGTTTCCCCTTCCCAGTGAAAAACTGGACAGCGTAACAGAACTCGGCGCGCGACCTATCGCCGGAGCCGTTCGGCGAGGAGGCGGAGCTTGTCCTCGCTCGGGGAGCCGGGAGGGGAGTCCACATAGCGATGCGCCGGCCGGAGCGCGCCCCCGACAACCCATTGACATCACTTGATTCTACATGAATCATTCGTTTCCAGTTGGGGAGTCCGTTCCCGGTCCCCGCCCAAGGAGAAGGAGCTCCCCGTGTTCAGTGAGGAAGAATTCCAGGCCGCGCTGGCGCGGCCCCGCCTCGCCAAGCCGGTGCCCACGCAGCTCGACGCCAACCGCTCGGTGCCGATCCGCGCGATTCCCGAGCACGAACTGCAGCAGACCACCCAGCAGTGGTTCGTGGACTTCCAGGCCAAACTCGACGACTACGAGAGCCGCGGCTTCGAGGTGAACTGGCTCATGGAGTGGGCCAAGAAGTACTGGTGGAGCTGGCTCGCCCAGGACATGAGCGCCAACCACGAGCTCTACGCCGCCGACGTCCGCTACACCGACGTCACCACCTTCGGCCGGACCATCGTCGGCATCCCGGAGTTCGAGAAGTACAACTTCGCCTTCTTCGACGCCATCCCGGACTGGCGCTACGACCCCATCCCCGACCAGGTGTACCTCGACGTCACCCCCGACGGCCGGGTCCGCACCATGATCCGCTACATCGGCAGCGGCCACTGGACCGGCCCGCTGCGGCTCTACCCCTACGACGAGACCGGGCCGGTCGTCTACGGCAACGGCCGCTTCGTCCAGTGCCCCGCCGTCGACCGCTACCACTTCAACAGCGACCGGCTCATGGAGGAGGGCGAAACCCTCTACGACGCCTTCGACGCCTTCCAGCGCGGCGGCATCCTGCCCCGCGACGACAGCTGGCAGTTCAAGACCCTGCTCGCGGCCTCGCGCATCCCCGCGCTGGTCTCGCGGCGCGACGCCAAGCGCTGAGCGACCCCTG